>NZ_JUEE01000017.1:0-9980 GCF_000802135.1 Desulfosporosinus sp. BICA1-9 | reverse complement strand
AGCACCTTCCCTGAAAGAGCTCCTCTTTTGCTCCGTATGTTTCCCCAGAGCTACCAGAATCTGATCAAAGGTATAAGAACAATATAAATCCAGCGGATAGACCGTCCCAAACCGGTCCAAAGGCTTATCTACAAAATCGATCTTCAAATACTGATAGTCTAGTAAGTCCATTAGTTCTTGGAAAAGTCGTTAATCATTAATGGCCCAATATAGCCCCTCTTCTATAGAAGAAAACCTATTGCCCAGATCACCCAGTCCCTTACCCCATATGGTATAGTAGACCATCATGAGCATGGATCTTTCCAGCATGGTCAACGGATGTAACAAAGCACCTTTACCTAACTGGATCTGAGGTAAGATCGTCTGCATAAAACGAATCCATCGCCTGGAATTCGCCAAAGACAATCTTCCAAACGCTGCAGCCATCAGGCTTTCCCGTTCCTGCTGCACCGAATATCCCTTAAGAAAACCAACCTGAGCCGCCAACCCCACCACAGTAACCTTTTTGCTATAGACATCTTGCGGTATTACATGGTAACCCTCAAAAAACTCCCGGACACTTAGATCTCCTTTGATATCCATGAAATCATGGAGCTTGCCGATCAGATTTCGTTTCGTATTAACCGCATTTCGGATATTCTCTAAAACATAATCCTGGGCTTGCCTTTCTAATTGAATCGAGCATCCTCTAGGTACATTGGCAAAGCCATGCTTGATTTCATGCTCGACGGTTTTCCGAGTCCTAGATAACAACGCTTTGAACCGCTCTTCAAACGAATACTTCTTGTGAGCTTGTCCCACGAAGTCCAAGACTGTCAGGGCTTCTTTACCCTCACTGAGTCTTAACCCCCGACCTAACTGCTGTAAAAAGACGGTCAAGCTTTCCGTCGGACGTAGGAAAAGAACGGTATTCACCTCGGGAATATCGATCCCTTCATTATATATATCCACTACAAATACAAATTTAATTTCCTTCGTTACCAAACGACGCTTCACACTATCCCGAACCTCGTTCACAGATTCTGCAATGAGAAATTCCGAGGGGATCCCGGATTTATTAAAGACCTCTGACATGAATTCAGCATGCTTTTTGGTAAGACAAAACCCGATACCAATAATGTCCGAAGGTTCTAGGCAATATGTTTCAATCGCCTTAATGACATTCCCAACACGTTTGACAGCAACCGCTCGCTAAAAAACAAAAAGGTTTTCTATTTCTCGCTCATCATATCTTCCTGCAACCCAACGCACTTGTCTTAGGTCAACATTATCCGTCACGCCGAAATAATGAAAGGGACTGAGTAGTTTTCGTTCGATCGCTTCCCATAACCGGATTTCGGCTGCAATCCTACCTTCGAAATACGAATAGATGCTTCGTCCATCCCCTCTTTCCGGTGTTGCCGTCAGTCCCAGCAAGATTTTTGGCCTGTAATAATCTAAAAGTTCTTGATAGCATGATGGAATTCGTCAATCACAATATAATCATAGAAATCAGGCGGGGTGATCTCTGTCAGTTCTTTGGAGTTAAAGGATTGTATCGATACAAACAAGTGGTCAAAGCTATCGGGCTTTAGTCCTCCGACCATCATCGAAGCAAAGTTCAGATCTTTGAGTATCCCTCGAAAGCAGGCCATGCTTTGGCTTAATATTTCCTTCCGATGAGCGACAAAGAGTAGTTTATTCGGTTTACCCGGGTTTGCTCTGCAAAAGTCTCGATAATCAAAGGCCGCAATGACCGTCTTTCCAGTACCCGTTGCAGCAACGACTAGATTTTTAAACGAGTGATGGACTTCACGTTCAGCTTTCAATTTGTCCAGAATTTCTTGCTGATAATAGTAAGGCTTAAGATCAAAGTGAAAAGCTAAACCGTTCGCTTCATCCTGACTGCTTCTCCGCTCTGACCTCAAGGCCTTTCTCAAACGCTCGGAATCAATCGCTGCAATAAAGGGTGTAAACTCAGGATTATTCCAATACCCATCAAATGTGGCCCGGATTTTCTCTAGAATATCCACTGAGTCATATTGGGATAGCTTAATATTCCATTCCAAACCGCTCGTCATGGCTGACTCAGAGATATTCGATGATCCGATATAGACCGTACTGAAGCCTGTATCTCTCCAAAAGACATAGGTTTTAGCATGAAGGCGCGTCCGTTCAGTATCATAGGAAATATGTATTTCCGTATTGGTCAGTTTACTGAGTTGTTCAACCGCTTTAAAATCAGTAACTCCAAGATAGGAGGTCGTAATAACCCGCAGTTTGCCGCCACCCATTGTAAACTGAGTCAGCTCATTGATGATTAACCGTAAGCCACTCCACTTGATAAATGATACGAGAAAATCAATCCTGTCGCTGCTTAAGATTTCCTTTTTAAGTTCTGAGATCATGCTCGGCTCATGGACCGCCCCTGTAAAGAGGGAGTTCTCTGAAATCGATGTATCGGGTCTCACATTCTTTTCAGAACCCAGCAAGGCTGTTTGTCTGCTGGCTTTTTTGTCCACCAGGGATAATAACATCTGCGCATCCTGCTGGATGAGGAAACTCTTAATCCTTTTCAAGGTCGCTTCATCCTTTTTGAAACTAAAGCTCCCTTTTTGAATACACTTCGTAATGTACTGTAGAATCCCATTACATAAATTAACTCGGTCTCTGACGATGGTATCCCCATCATCGATATAATTAAAGATCTCGCGTAGGATTCTAGTCAGGTAATCCGCCAGAATCTTAGATGACTCAGCCGAATCCAGCGGCTGGGTATCTTTTATGACAAGCTCTTGATCCACTTTATTTAGGTTTTCGTTAACGATCTCGTTTATGATTTGTTCATACAGGCCATAGATAATTCCAGACATGCTCCACCTCTAACTTATGACTGCTTTAGCTTTTCTACTAGTGGAATAACTGCGTAGTAATATAAGTCTAACTCAGTTTGGTTAACCCACCAATGTGGCAGTGGTAGTAATATGTGAATTTACTCAATTCAGATTTAAGTATTCTAAGCATTCCTTTAAGTCTCTCCATGTTCTACTTTACCACAGGGAACACAAATTCACCTGCTAATTTGAGCTTGGCGCAGTATAGCTATAGTGTCAAGGATTTAATGTATGTAGTACGCGTCACACTTCGACAAAATGCGGGAGGTGCCAGTCCCTTAATGTGTAAATCAACACCGCTGATGAAATGAGTAACTCCCATAGCTTCAATCAAATAGACCGCCTGTTCCATCAGTACCTGCTTCAATCGCAGGCTCCCTGCGTTATTTTCGTCAAACCTTATATGAAAGCTTTTAGTGCGGGGTTCCGAAAAGCAGCAGGCAGCCCTTATTTTGGCATCTTTAATAAACATCGGTATTTTAGTCAACCACCTTTCTCATAATAATATGGAATTAAGGCATATATTCTCTTGCATTATATGGAATACAATTCCTCATGTCAATAGAAACATATGCTGTAATTCCGTATAAAGAGCCGATGTATTGTCTATAATCATATACAAGGTGGTGAATTGTAATGTATGAGGATTTATTTTACGAAAGATTAACCACGCTCCGCACACAAAAAGGAGTTTCTGCAAGGGATATGAGCCTGTCTTTGGGTCAAAGTGAAAGTTATATCAATAAAATTGAGAACAAAAAGTCGCTGCCATCCATGACAGGATTTTTTTATATCTGCGAATACCTAAATGTCCCTCCTAAGGATTTCTTTAATGACGAAGTAAGCTTTCCGACAAAATTAAATGATTTGATTAACGAGTCAAAGAGGCTAAACGACGGCCAATTGGAACATCTTCTGGCTATCATTAAGGACTTAAAGACAACCTAAAAAAAAGCAGGCAAAAGAAAAGGACTAACGTGTTGCAAGCACGCCAGCCCAACCGATTGCCTAACCGAACGGTTAGCCGGAATTAGAAGTTATAAAGAAATAACCGCAATCCTAGGGTTATTTCTTCTTTATGATCAAAACAAATCTTAGATTCCCTTAGTAGGTCATGTTGTTCTTCGGGCATCTAATAAGGAAACCAATTCTTTGGAAAACTTCACTTGTCAACATTAAATCTTTACCGTCTTCTTCATCACAAAACCCGGCAGCGGCTCCTTCATCTTCCAGACAATACTAATCGGTGCCGAGCCATGATGGCTTTGAAAATCGGCAAATCCAATACAAGTAAAGGTCGCGGCAAAAGCCCCCTCTTTCTTATACTCTCTCACAAAAAACAACACATTCCCACCACTGGTTACTTGGTTAAGATACCTCTGCCCTGTCAGTGATTCCACCGTCGTCCGGCTTTGAGACTGCCAATGAAACAGCTCTTCATTGATATATCCACCACAAAAACAAAGGTTATTTCCTTCGTTACCAGGCGCCGCTTCACGCTATCCCTCACAGCGCTCTCCGATTCCGCGACTAGAAATTCTGAAGGAATCCCCGCTTTATTAAAAACCTGAGCCATAAATTCAGAATGCTTTTTACTTAAACAAAAGCTAATTCCAATGATCTCCGCAGGATCGCGCTTGCCGATGTGCAGGTCGGCGATGTGTAGGAATTTCATTGGGCTAGGCTCCTTCACTAAATTAGGCAATTCTGACAATTATCGAATATTTTGTGCTAACCTTCAAATATATACAAACGACTGCGGTGCAAAGCTGATCCCAAAATCCGAGAGTTTTAACGGTTCCAGGTATTTTTTTACTTCACCTAACCTGTACGCGATAGCTTTTTCCTTATGCTCAAAATATTGATCATAAAACCTTTTCGTGATTCCTGAATATTCAGCCGTTATATCCCAAACCTTATCAGGGATATCTTCGATCACTCCAAGTAATTCCACTTCGCCAACTACACGCATGACCGGTGAGGTTGAATAAATAACAATTTTATCCACATCAGACTTACACTTGATTTTCCGGAACTCGAACTGTTTACTGCCGTTAAAAATATTTTCCACATGCTCAGGGTTAATCGATAATAACATTTTGCGCATCTACGTCACCCATCTCCAGTATTTTAGTAAATTGATCCTTACTGAAATCCAATTGATAAGGATGGGAATTAAACAAGCCTTGATTCTTTAAATCCTTGTGAATAACATTATGTCCTTTGCCAAAATAACCGTTATATACTAATTCCAGCATGATAATATTTTTCTGGTTCTCATATGTAACTGTTAATTCCTCCGGAGAAAAAACCGTTTTATTTCCGGCATTTTTAATGAAATCAGCAAGACTTATAGTGGTTTTACCATTACTCTTGATTACTTCCATCTTAGTTATTGTGCAATAAGATGTAACTGCTGACTTATAGGTTTTTCCCGTATCGCCTTCATATATCCGATAAATATAAACCGGTTCATCAATTTCATAATGCATCGCCGTAAAAGGAGAAGCTATGTAAACCTTAGTAATCCCATTGCCAGCTGTTTCTTCTTCAATTTCACGTTTCTTGATTTTTAGCTCAGAATACGGAAAAAGTCGATCATGGTATCTCTCATAAATCGGAATTAATCCCGCCTTGCTAAAATCTGGACGAATAAACGGAAAAGATTTATAAGGGTCGCTGTAATCAATTTTACTACGACTTTTTAAATATATACACTCACCACGCCGGTTTCTTCCCATACATATAAACCCAAATCTTTCAAAAAGGTTGATTAGTTCGGAATATTTTTCATATACTGTAACATAGATTTCCTCAGTCCTATCTTCACACCATTTCCAGAGAGAAACTCCTAACGCTCCCTCTCCAAGCCGCATACCCCGATAGCGTTCAGCCAAACGTAATGTACCAATTTTGACGCGTGATATAGCGGGAAGAATTGTTGAATCCGAAAGCTTAATGGCTTCATTTTCCCGTTTCAAATAAATAAAAGCTCCCACACCTTGTTCATCATGAAAAACGAGCGCACTCTCCCCAGCATCGCTCTTTCTTTTAAACCAGTCCGGAAATTCCTCGTAATCAGCCTTGAGAGAATCAAAAAAGCCGTCATCAAGGTCTACCTCTGAAAACTTGTGCCATTCAAACTTTCCAGCCATTCTCCTACCTCCACTCTATCACTTTAGGCATTACAATAGATGTAGTCAGGGCCTTCTTTAGAACGTATGTTCTATTGCAATTTTATACCATTTATAGATGAATTGCAAGGATCTGGGGTTAATTATCTTTGAGCTATGATTCAAATGAACCAGATAGAATATTCACCGAAACAGCTTCCTCTTCTATTTTGATAGCACGAAGTCTCTGGAACAATGTACCAAGCTGGTCCCGCATAGATTCTTTTTGTAAATGAAATTCACTTAAACGTTGATATATATTTTTTATCAGCGAGTCAAAAACATCAAAAGTAAGTTCGCCTGTAAAACCCATCGTTGTATTCATTTTTGTTTTGAGCATCTGTCGACGTTCTTCAAGTAAAGAAATATCCCGATTGAATTGCTCAACCTTAGCAGAGATTTCTTCGATTTCTTTGTTCAGCGCGGATAGTTCTTTTTCCAATTCTTTGGAGATGTTTTGTTTGGTCAAGTCCCAGGATAGCACCATACTTTGGTAGGAGTCTCGGGAACTTTTCAGCAGCTCGTCTTTGGCATGATACTCCGCACGTGCCTCAGCCAAGTCTATGCTGCAAAACTCCTGTTTGATACGCGCAAGCAGCGATTCGGCGGATGCAAATTCAGTTTGGCATACCGGGCAAGCTTTTAGTTGTGCATTTATGATTTGGGCCCGGATCTGTTCAATAGACGCAATTACTTCGTTGCAAGATGATTCCGCTTCCTGAATTCGCTGAGATATCTGCGTTCGCTGTTTGACAATGCTTTGAATTGCGTCATCCTGCACAGTCAATTCGCGAACTTTTTTAATAATTCCTTGACGATATCGAAGCCCAGGCATAAGCCGTTCTATATAGCCTGGTTCGATAATTTCATGAACAACATATTACTCTTTTAATAGCTATTTAAATAGATCGAGTAGGAAGCTCCTCATTAATTGAGCCGCCTCCTACTCGATCCTACTGTAACGACTCCCCCGAGAACATCCATACCGACGAGCTGGGGCGGCTGCTCCAGCCTAACTATGTAACAAAGCATTTTAGCGGGCTGCTGAAAAATGCAAGCTCAGCGATAAGGTTGTTTATTTTCTGTAAACCCGACCAGGTAGTCAATGCTGGTTTTATAAAACTGTGCGAGTTTAATCATAATATTTAGCGGAACATCACGCTCCCCTCGCTCATATTTGGAGTATAAAGATTGATCGCACATTAGGTATTCCGCAACTTGTTGTTGGGTTAGATCATGATCTTCACGAACATCACGTATTCTTAATCGCATCAGCATCACCAAAGCAAGTATATCTTAGGACGATAAGTCCTATTGACATATTGGACTATTTGTCCTAAAACTATTCAACAAAAGCCACCGATGTGATTGCTGAGCTACAGCAGTTACAGGGATACGGAACAACATAATATTGATCTTGCCAGCTTCGAACTGCTGGTGGTGAACAATGTGGAAGACGAACGCCCGAACAATAAAAACTTCGTTTTAAATAGGTGGAGGAGATGAGCTTTGCTTAATATTGGCATTTGTGATGACAGGTTATTGTGTCGGCTGTTATTGGAAACATTCATTCATTTATATGAAGAAGAAAAGGGGGTTTTATTTGATATTTACCAATTTGGCAGTGGTGAAGAGCTTCTCGAAGAACTTAATAAGCGTGATATAATTTTTGACCTTCTTTTTCTTGATAATAGCATGAATAAGCTGACTGGTCTTGAAACCGCCAAACAAATACGGCAATCCGATTCCATGTCAACATGCAGTATAGTGTTTGTGACATCTGCAGATGATCACAAACAATTCATGCAGGTCCAGCCTTTACAAGTAGTATGCAAGCCCGGTACCCAGGAACGTATTGATGCTATATTAGATAATGTTCTGGCCCAAAAGGCGTAATAGTAAGCTTACTTTCCTATACATAATTATTCGGCGAAACGCGCTCATGAGTTGTCATTTATTGTCGTTTCGCAAAGGTACCCGGAACCTTCTCGGAACGACAACAAATGACAGCCCGCTAGACGTTACGCCGAGTACGTAATCCCAAGAAGGATGAGCGCCTGGGTGTAGATCAAATTCGTCACCAGTGACGAATTTGGATTGCCGTCACTGTCGAGTGTGGCAATCAGTTTCGTCGCGAAGTAGTTCCTTACCTACGATTCCATTCTGCTCTGCGGCTCTTTCAACTCTTCAATCAAACCAATATATTGAGTTGAGTCCTAGAATGACCGCTATAACAATAGCACGAACACACTGGCCAACTAGACGTATCCACGGTTCTAACAACTATATATCATTCACCTTATAGCGATCTAAATATCAATTAATTATTTATACTCATTCATAAAGTATTGTCGAATTTCCCAACATAACAGAGGTTCCAGGAACCTGCCGTAACGGCGATCATTACCATACTTGCTAAGTAACTCCAGTTCATCTATCCTTTCAAACAAGGCTTCTCCACAAGCACTTTCATATTTGTAATTCATTACAAATACGTACGGATCTTTCAAAATATTATTAGGATTTGCATAAGTAATGCCGTCTTTTATTGTTCATCTAAACACTCGGAATCAGATAAGTATCCTAGGGTTATCCTGCACCGTTTGGGGTCTAGTGTATGATGAAAGCAAGACATTCCCCAACGGTTAATGAGATACGTTGATTAATTGCATAATCCTGAATCTGAAGTAAACGTTTCAATAGAGACATTCAATTCTTTAAACAGCCTAATCCATTGGTTCGGTGTTCCTTTATATAACCCCCTTTCGATCCCAAAGAGACGCTGCCTTTTCAAGCCCGTTCTATGTTCTAATTCTCGCAGAGTTATTCCTCTATGTAACCGCCATCTTTTCAAGTTTCGACCAAAATGGCATTCATTCACTTCCATTGCCTCCTTTATTTACCCAACAGATTTAATTCACATTTTTAATCATTATAACATTAATTGTCCTATTTTGTGAACTATAAAGGGTTTGTTTTCTTTAAAAAAGAACAAAATAACATGACCATTTTTATCATGTGTTATGAACATTGGAATATATGGCAAGTATCTAAGAAAGGGGGCATGCCCGTGCTAGATATTGGAAAAAAACTTAAAGAAATTCGGCTGACCAAAGGTCTCAGTGCCATGGAATTATCTCATCTGTCTGGGGTGGCTCGCAGCCTTATCAGCCAATTGGAGACCGGAAAGCGCCAATCAACCGGTATTGATACCATTTGTCGTCTAGCACTTGCACTTGAGGTTTCCCCCACCGTCTTTCTTAGCAGCGAGCCTCCCGATAACGCTCAAACTAAGGCGGACCTCTCTACATTCATGATTAATGAAGGAAGTCAACCTTACCTCCGTCTGGCACAAAAAGCAGAAAAGTCCGGTCTATCACCGGATCTTCTGGAAGAACTCATTGATGTTATCGTTAGACTTCGTGCTGCCCCCCCGTTGTCATAATAACCCCTTACTTACTGAGGTTGCTACTCAAAGTCCAGCAGAACGAAAACAAGGTGCTCCGCGTCAAATACGAAGCACCTTGCATTTTTCATTTCCCATTGAATTACAGGAACACAAAAGGCACCAGTTTATATCAACCGACACCTTTATAAGAAATTTCTAGTTCTTCTATGTGACTATCGGGAATACTTAGGGTTAGAAAATTTTTCTTCCGAGCGTAAGAAGTCGAGTTTGAATTTGCCATCACAGACCTTAATAATTGAAAAGGTCCCCCTGGAAATGAAAGTACCCTGACCCTCTTTCTTATCACATTCTTGCAATAATCTAACTATACAGCATCGAGTTTATCAGACCTTCACCGTCTTCTTCATCACAAACCCTGGCAAAGACTCCTTCATCTTCCATACAATACTGATCGGCGCTGAGCCATAGTGACTCTGAAAGTCAGCAAATCCGATACAAGTAAATGGCGAAGCAAACGTTGCCTCT
>NZ_JUEE01000016.1:0-62988 GCF_000802135.1 Desulfosporosinus sp. BICA1-9 | reverse complement strand
CCGCCATAGCTAAGGGGTGTAGAGGTTTTCAAAATAACTTTTTCTCAAAATAGGGCTGATAATACACAAATCAATATGGTATGGTAGTCTTAGAAAGGTAGGTTTGGTACCTATGGATAAGACTAGCATGACCTTCTCGGGAAGAAATTTTACTTCTGAAGATATAGAGCTTATCAAGTGGACGAGAAAAAGATATCCACAACTATCTAGGACAGAATTAGCAAGAACCTTATGTGAGTTTCTAGGGTGGACTACACCAGCAGGAAAAGCAAAAACACCTCAATGTACATCCTTTCTAGAAACATTGGAAGAAGCAGGACTCATTAAACTTCCACCGTTAGACACTTCAAAAATAAGGCTTAGGAATTCAAAACTACCAGACTTCAATATCGATACCACTCCGATCGCAGATGAATTAAAGGACCTATTGCCAATAAATCTTGAAATTGCGAGAGCCGGTATAGGGTTGAAGCTTTGGAAACGATACATTAGTGATTATCACATGATCGGTGAGAAACAAGTCTATGGTGCTCAATTAGCCTACTTTATTAAATCAAAAGAGACGATCCTAGGCTGTCTTCAGTTTTCGGCATCCGCGTGGGCCTTGAGCCCTCGGGATGAGTGGATCGGTTGGAATGTCCAAGATAGAAAGCAACGCTTGCATTTGATCGTCAATAACAGCCGATTTCTCATACTTCCCTGGGTTAACGTTAAAAACCTAGCCAGTAAGGTATTATCCTTGGCGATAAAACAGCTTCAAGAGGACTGGTTGCGCGAATATTGTTATGCACCCGTGCTTTTAGAAACCTTTGTCGACACGTCTCATTTTGCGGGCACATGCTATAAAGCCTCGAACTGGATCTATCTTGGTGAAACACAAGGTCGAGGTAGAGTGGATCGAAAAAGAGAGTATGCTCTATCTCGTAAAGCGATCTTCATGTATCCCCTTCAAAACGACTTTAAAGATTGCCTTAAAGGGATTAAGCCCTACAAGGTGGTGAATCCTGATGACTAGACCAGAAAAACGACAAGAGAAGCGAGCCCAAGAGCAAACACTTAAAATTGGTGAGTTAGAAGCTAAAGGATTCAACTTTGTAGGATTAGAAGAGTATCACAAGAAACGGGCCATAGCGAATAGAAAGCGTGGTTACGAGAGCCCGGAAGACGAAAAATCAGACCGACAGGACTGTGTCGAAGCTGCGCTGAAGGTGTATCAAAGAACATTACCTGTACTCCTTAATCGATTGAGCAAAATCAAGGATCCAAGACAGCCAAAGAAGGTAAAGCACAGTTTAACGGTTCTCATGATCTATGGAATCCTGATGTTTGTCTATCAGATGTCGTCCTTAAGGGAAGCGAATAAAGAAATGAGCACTGCCATATTTTTTGAGAACATGAGAGCAATGTTTCCAGACTTTGAAACGATGCCACATGCCGATACCTTAAACCGACTCTTGGAAAGAATTAACGTCGAAGAAATCGAAGAAAGTCTGCTAGAACTCTTTGAACAACTCATTAAAAAGAAGAAATTCAGAAACTATCTGATCAATAAGCGCTATCTCATAGCTATCGATGGTACCCAAAAATTCATGAGGACCGAAGAATGGACCAAAGAACCCCTAGTAAGGCATGTTGGCAAAGACAAACACGAACAATATTATGTTTATGTGCTAGAGGCCGTAGTCATCTTAGAGAACGGGATCACCTTGCCGTTAATGAGTGAGTTCTTAAACAACGAGGAATATAGAGATGTTAGTTCTGACAAACAAGACTGTGAACGTAAAGCATTTTACCGTTTTGCCGAAAGAATCAAGCAACGATTTCCCAAACTTAAAATTTCCGTCACCATGGATGGACTCTATGCCTGTGGACCGGTCATAAAAACCTGCATTGACAATGGTTGGGACTATATGCTTGTCTTTAAGGAAGGTTCCATGAGGGATACTTGGAGAGAAGCTATGGGACTGATCAAGTATACGCCTGAAAATATAGGGGAGCATCATTGCGGAGGTCGGAACCAAGTTTATCGATGGATTAATGATCTTGAGTATAACTATGGCAATAACGAGAGAAATAAAGCACGACTCCATGTTGTGATTTGTGAAGAAACCTGGGAAGAAACCAGTCGAACGACGGGCAAAACGACATCAAACACAACAAGGTATGCTTGGCTCTCTGGAAAAAAGATTACGAAAACAAATGTAGAAACTCGTTGTCTCAAGATCGGTCGCTATCGCTGGAAAATTGAAAACAACTTTTTGGTTATGAAACATCAAGGATATCAATATGAGCACTGCTTTTCCTACAATTGGAATGCCATGGTAGGATTTCATCACCTTATGCAAATCGGTCGATTTATGAATGTTTTGCTAGTACATAGTGAGCTTCTAGAGAAAAAAGTAGCCGTACTCGGGATCAATGGCTTGTTAGAGTTTATTTTTAAAGCATGTACAGCGGATGTTCTGGATCTAACCCGTATAGCGTCAATTGTTATCGATAATAATTACCAGTGGAGATTGGTAAGTTAGAATCATCCAACGTTTGGATGACAATTTCAAAAATAATTAATGGCCCCCTTTAGGGTTTGTTTGTGGTGAGATAATTTAGTTTCTAGGCAGATCAGTCTTCATAAAGTGATGTGAGACTAAGGTATAACTTTGCTAATGAGTCATAGTTTCTTAAGCGATTCATCTAATTGGTATAATATTGAAAAATAATTGACTGCGAAAAATATCATGCTTCAGCTCTGCACCCTAACGAATAAAGTTGAAATTATGAACAATCTATAGTATACTAAATAAGTAAACAAATCAAATTTTTAATTTACCTTTGAAATAAGAGCAATTTGACTGGCGGGATAACACGCAGAATTTATCCCGATGGTTGTTGCTTGTTTTTTGTTTGGGTAACACTTTGAAAGGAGTCTACTATGAGCGACAACATTTCCATGAATAGCGAAACCACAACTATGGAGATCTCTAGGTTAATAATCGAGAGATATTTAGAAAGAAAATTAAAAGAAACCGAAATTGTGCACCATCTAAATGAGGTTAATGACGACGACAGAACTGCAAATCTTGCAGTGTTTATTGACGTTGCTCATCACGCTAAATTCCACAAAGCTAAGAGAAAGTCTCAGTATATCCCAGAAGTAGGACGTACTAGAAAAGCGATAGAAGCAAAAATCTTAGAAAAATACGGGATAGTGTTTTATGGACCGTTATATAATAGCGATCGAGAAAAAATGCTTAAGCAAATGGCAGAACGCACAAAAAGGGAACTGGGCTTACTTCGCTAAGCATAAGAGGTTAAATGACTTTTCTCATGTTTTTCTCCAGACGGCTCAGAATGAGCCGTCCTTTTTTATACTTATCAGAAAGTATAACTTACGTTACATACTGCAAGAAGGCTAATACGTGCGAAGACAGTGTCTTCGGGCACCAGCCAAGTTTTCTTTTTGAAATTTTGGCTATTATCTTTAGGACTGTAGCATCTAAGGATGCTTCACTTTTCAAGCGCGTAGTCGGTATCCAAAAACTAATGACCTTTTTTCTATTCTTTTTCAGATACGAGTAAATTATTTGCGCTTCATCGATATCTTGCTGGGTCAATCTACGCGTATCACTTTTTTCTGGGGTAAATTTATCCCTAATCATCTGATTTAGGGATCGCCGCATCTCTGTATTATCTACCTCTACCCTATTAAATACTTTTCCGTAAAGCAGCTTATTCCCTTTGATCAGGAATATCTTAGCAAGTTCCTTGTCAAGAAATTCAACCGTTAAGATATTCCTGTTTTTACTCGAGGATTGAACTAACGACTGCTTACCAATCACATGCCGAAGTCCTAGGTAATACTCTCTATATTTGGCCGCCTTTTCAAAGTTAAGATTCTCAATAGCTTGATCTAACATTTTAGAAAGTTCCTGAACAGGTACCCTATCGTTCCCGTAGATAAGCTGCTGGATTTTATCAATGTGAACCCAGTATTCATCAGGATTTACTTGCCCAGTACAAACACCCAAACAAGTACCCAATTGGCAGAACAAACAACCATTTGCCCTTTCGATCAATCTTGGACTAGGACATTTGCGGATTGGATAAAAATCGTTTAAGTATTGTACTGTAGTCTCTACCCGATGAGGACTAGTAAAAGGGCCAAAATATAAGGCACCATCATCTGCTTTTTCGTTTACAACTGAGCCCGATCGCGCTTGACCCCAAGGAAAGAAGCACTGCTCCACACGCCAGAGCGAACGTAAGGGTTGTGGAAACACCTATTGCTAAAGCAGTACCCACTAACAAAGCTTCCATCAACAACAAGGTAGGAAGAATAGCAGCCAGCAATTTCCCCCATACTACAGGCCATCCAGCAAGGAGGACACTATTTAAGAGCCAGTCGGATTCTCCCTCCCGGCCGAAGGATTGCAAAGCCATGTTACCACTGAACATAACGGTATACATTATTAAAACTGTTATTAAGGAAACGCGGCTAGATTCAGCGTTGGAGAATAGGAATTGGACCACAAAGAAAATCATGATAATCAGAGGAACCAGATAGCCAAACCATTCCCGAGTGTCCCGTATCATGGAGAGCAAATCTTTCTTAGCCACTGCCCACATTCCCAACCAGGGAGAGGCTGTACCAGTGACTTCTGTGTTGATTATTGAATTTCCCTATTTGTCAACAAATTAGGAATCTGAAAAACCAAGGCTATCATAATGCCTGCCAATGCCCCGATAAAGCCAACAGCTTCCTTACTCCGATGCGGCGGCACAATGCGCATCACTAACAGATTGATTAGTTCAGCTATTGCAGTCCCTATGACCCATAGCCCGAGACCCACTATTAAAACCAGGATGTAAAATAATCCTCCCGCATTAAAGAGCAACCCATAAAAAACTCCTGGTAAGAAAGCAAACAAGATTGCTGTCAAAAAGTTACTTCCGATAACCGCTAGAGACTTTACGGCAAAAACAACCTTAAGGGGGACTGGGGCCATGAAAAGAAGTTCTAAATCATCGGACATATAAAGAGTAGCAAAGGCTGCCGTGATGCCAAAGAAAATCTGACTGGCTAAGCCAACCATAAACAACAAAGAGAGAAAGCCCTTAACAGTTTGAGGGGGCATGGTTTTCAAAGCGCCATAGGCGAAAAAGCCTAAGGAAACTAGGATGGCGAGCAACCCCAACATAACAACAACCATGCCGATTAAGGTGCCCACTGGCCTATGGCGCATCTTATTCCAGGCCACTCGCAGCTGGTTTTTCAGCAACAACATGAAGTCTTGTCCAAAGGATTGTTCCGACGGTGGGTCCATCAGAGGAGGAGGTAAGACTATTTTCACTGTTTATCCCTCCTCTAGACTTTTTATTAATTCGGAATTCTCGTGACCACTTGTAAGTTCCAGGAAGATATCTTCCAGGCTTTCCCCTCCGTGCCCAACCTTCTGACGCAGTTCCTCCGGACTCCCCTGAGCAATCAGCAGACCGTCCTTAAGAATAGCAACACGGTGGCACATTCTTTCTGCAATCTCCAAAATATGAGTAGAGACAAAAATTGCCGCTCCCTGCCGAGCCATCTCCTGTAACACATCTTTCAATAGGCGGGCACTGGCAGGATCAAGCCCGACAGTCGGCTCATCAAGCAAGATCACCTTGGGCTGGTTGATGAGGGCTGCAGCTAACACCACCTTCTGCCTCATACCATGAGAATAGCTCTCCAATAACTCATCAACTCGGTCTCCGAGTCCAAACATATCCAGAAGCTGTTCCGTCCTTTTCGCTATGATCGCTTTAGGCACTTGTTGTTACACAATTATACTCTACATCCTATCTTAAACCAAAAATGAAGTTAGAATTCCAATGACTGTCAGAAATTCACTGATGGGATTATGTAAGGAATATAAGTTTAACAACTGTAATACAGGCCCATAGAAATAACATATAAGCCAAAAAACATTTGACTGATTCGCGGTCATTCTCGGCGATAAGATCCGAGGAAATCATCAGGCCTAAAGCGGTTAGGCCCAGATTTGAGATCACGAACATAGTGTAATTGGATAATGAGTCATTTCTGAGGAAGGCAATAATCAGGTCTAGGGCTGAAAGCATAAAGACTGATGTTAGAAATGTATTGGTCAGTGTCATTGGCTTAGAGCTTTTTAAACTTGGGGCAGGTTCGGAAGTCAGACTAGATAGACTTAATTTTCCTGACAGACTTACTTTTGAAATTGACATATTTCATTCCTTCTTTCTTTATTTTATAAGGAACGGTCTTCTTATTTCAACTATAACACTGTGCTCGGACAAATCTTTGTAAGTAGTTTAGTTATGAATTATTCATTGAAAAATATAAACCACCGCCTATTAATAGGCGATGGTAGAGGATCACTATTTAATTTCGATACGGAGCTTTATCTAAAAGCGTCTGATCTATCACTTCGGCTTTTATGTCGATGACTTCCCCAAACATATACTCCTGCGGTCTCTGTTTGAACTTACTGGATCGTTTCTTTCCGAAGTAATATTTGTATATGCCGTATAAACTCGCCAGCGCCGCTCCAACTAACATGATCCCAAAGGAAAAAACGACCGTTGTAACGACGATAAAGAGAATCGCGAGGGACCATAGGGCTTTACTAAGTTTAGTAGGCATCTGAAATCCTCCTTTAATGGAAAGTAAACTTCCTTAATGAAGCAAACTACTTTTAGAACAAGTTCTATAATATCTATTATAGAACAATCTTTTAAAAAAATCTATTCGGGAACTTCTACCAGTTCTCCGTCTTCAAAATTGATGTAATACCTTGCTTGACGTGTACAACCTTGTACACCACAGGTTCCGCTTCAAACACTTTCCAGCATACTACGTTTAATTTGGTATTGGACGGCGCATATTCTACATATTTGACTCCATGCTTTAGTGCCATCAGGGTGGCGCGGATTGGCGTTATTAAAAAGTATTCCTTGGTATTGGTACATCTGAAAAACCTCTTTTCTTCTGTCAGCAAACACATTATTTTTAAGCCATACTGATCTAAGATGGCTTTCTATATATCATTATACCATTTTTCCTATCTAAGACCTATATCGTGGTTATGTTTGATGTCGTAATTATCGCATGACCTTTTCGGTGTAATAACAAATTGCTATTGTTCCTGGACCAACATGCAACCCAATAACGGGTCCTATATCCATAATCTTTGGGGTTATCTTGAGTTTTTCACGAATTACGTTGGCAAGTTCAGCGGCTTCGCCCTGACAATTGATATGCAGAACAACGACTTCTCCTAGCCCATATTGACTAATATCCTGGAGCATTTTATCCACCATGGCCATTACGGCATTCTTTTTGGTTCTTACTTTGGTGAGAATACTTGTTTTGCCATTTTCCACAGTCAAAATCGGAATAATTTTAAATAGATTTCCGATTAAAGCACTAGCTCCTCCAATTCTTCCGCCTTTTTTCAAGTATTCAAGATTCTCAGGGATAAATAAGAAGCGACTTCTTTTTATGTTCTCTAACGCCGCTGCTTTGGACCTGCTCTAATGTCTGTCCTGCTTTTGCCGCTCTGGCAGCTTGGATAACGGCAAACCCAAGTTGCATACAATTAGATCTTGAATCGACGATCTCTATCTTAGCATTCTCATGCTTTTCCAAAACCATTTCTTTGGCAAGTTGAGCTGTGGATAAAGTCCCACTCATTTCTGAAGATAAGAAAATACAACATAGACTATCGCCCATCTCAACCACACTGATCATTTCATCAACCATTTCTCCGATCGAAGGTTGTGAGGAGGTTGGAATTCCTTTGGCAGCCATCATCTTATAGAAAGTCTCGTTATCAATGTCAGTTTCTCTCATGCTCTCAGTTCCAAAGGATAGATTCAAGGATACCATCCTAATATTGAATTCTTTCCTAAGTTGTTCCCCTAAGTAGCTGGTGCTATCCGTCAAAATTTATACTGCCATTATTTTAGCTCTCTTTCGTTACATGCCAATCTCCATAATCTCATAAGCATGTATTCATTATAGCTATATTATAACCTTTATCAAAGCATCGTGTATTTGTTATTCACAATTTATTTATAAATATCTGAGAGAATGTCAGTAATGACCTTTATAGATTATTACATTACTAAATAGGGCTTGCTAACCAAACCTCTTTTTTCCTCTTAGCAAGCAGAATCTTACGATTTTCCGCCTTAAATCCAACTCAGACTTTGGGCAACCCGAAAAGGGTGGATTGGCGCTATAGCCCTCATGAGCAGCCGGTATGAGGATGGAAATTTCCAACAGGACGCCTGAGCAAATCACGTCCGAGGTTAACTTTATCAAGGAACAAAGAGGCCAAATGGTGCATCGATGCAACATTTGATTTTAACTCTATGTGCATGGTTTTTGACGCCAAAGGCTGTTTTTCCATGCACATATTTATTAAGACACTACCCTTAAACCCTTGCGGAGTCTAGACTTTTCGATAAATTAGCAAGCCCTAAATAGATAGATTGATAGACAAATAAATCGATAGATAGATAAATAAAGAAAATGCCCCGAACGGCGGTTTATTTTCCGCCGACGGGGCTTTTTCAGGTACTTACAAGTATTAAGATTTAGACAGTCTCTTCTGTTCCGGCTTCATTCTCAAGATCTTCATCCGTTACCAATGCATTTTCAATGAGAGTACTTAAATGATGCATCTTCATGCCAAGCTTATAGAATTTATTCATGTCGTTAAACTGGTCAATGCAGTTATGACAAGGGATGCAACCTATTTTTGCACCAGTAGCCACTAATTGATCAACTTTAGGTTTAGCTTTAATCATACGCTGCCCTTTGGTTGCCGCTACTGCTAAGGCTCCGCCACCGGCCCCACAACAAATGTTATACTTTCCTTCAGGATTCATATCACGGAAATCCATAACAGTATTTCTCAAGACATAGCGCTGTGGTTCCATGACTCCTTCCTTACGAACCGTATTACAGGGATCGTGAAGGGTCACTGGGAGTGGATTTTTAGTCTTATCGAGTTTAAGGCTGCCATCTTTTATCCATTCAGCATACTTCTCGACGATGTGGCGTACTGGGATCGGTTTACCTTTCCAGAAAGTACGGGCAAACATTCGTGTCGATCGGAAGGCATGACCACATTCTGTAACGACAATCTCTTTAGCATTTAATCTCTCAGCTTCTTCAAAGAGCGGTCGTGAGATTTCCTGGAATTCATCATTTTTCCCTGTGAAGAGACAGATATTGGTAGCATCCCACCGCTTACTGCTAATCGTATAATTAGCTTTGGCAGCATGAAAGACGTGTAAAATCGTCTGCAGTTCATGGGGATAGTGTTTAACCTCTCTGGCATTAAAACCAAAGATAAAATCAGCATCAGGCTTGTCTAAAGGCACTTTATAAGTAGGATCATTCAGTTCTGCCTGAAGTTCCTCCTCAAGCCACTCTAGAGTCTCATCAAAATCGAGTTGCTCGACAGCCATCTGGTTACCTGTGCGCATATGGTCATCAGCAATGATTTGTAAATGACCGGGTGGCATTGGCGTCTTTCCTCGGAAAGCCCTTGTTATCGCGGCGATGTTAACACCCATGGGGCATTCCACCGTACATCGTTCACACATATTGCAATTCCAGACGAATGGATCGCTAGTTAATTCTTCCCGCATTCCAAGTGCTACTTTGCGAATGAATTTACGAGGATCCTGATCCTCAATTAAATTACTATACACACAACCAGCCGTACACATACCACAAGAAAGGCAATTGGAAAAATCATAACCTTTTAATAATCCAGCCACTTCATCTCTCAAGGTAGGATCTAAGCTTTTAACTCTAATGGGTTCAGCCATTCTTACTATCACCTCCGACTTGATTAATATTCATTAGGGAGCTCTTTTAATTGAGCCATGGAAAAGACTGGTCCATCTTTACAGACATACTCTGTTCCGATATTGCAACGACCACAGATTCCCAAGCCGCACTTCATACGCATTTCTAAGGACGTGTAAATTCGCTCAGGTGGGAAGTTGAGTTTTTCTAAGACAGGTAAAGTATACTTGATCATGGCTGGGGGTCCGCAAACGACAGCATAAGAGTTAACCGAAGAAGGAGCAATTTGTTCAGTAATGGTTGGAATAAAGCCAACATGTTTATTCCAGCCTTCTGCTGGCCTGTCGATGGTGGTGACCAAATTAATGTTGGGGTTATTCTCCCACTCAGCTAATTCTTCCTTGTAGAGCAATAAGCCAGGGTTTCTGGCACCGTAAATAACCGTAATATCACCATAGTCACCACGATGCTTAGGATCGAGCATGTATTTAGCTAATGAACGCAGAGTCGTAAAAGCAAAACCGCCACCGATAATGACAAGATTTTTCCCTTTAAACTCTTCGATGGGATAGTAATTACCCATCGGTCCTCTAACTCCTACCATGGTACCCTCTTCCATGAGGTGTAAGGCATTAGAGACACAGCCTACTTTAGCTACCGAAAACTTGAGAATTCCAGGTTCAGTCGGAGAGGTTGCTATTCCAAAGGGAGCTTCTCCATGACCATAGGCGCTTAGTTCTGCAAACTGACCTGGCATATATTTGAAGTTCTCTTCATCTTGTTTGTTTAAATACTCTAAAGTAAAGGTGTTGATCAGCTTGTCTTCAGTTTCTACTAAATTTTTAACCAGCTTCATTGTTATGGGTATATAAGGATTCTGTTGCATCATTCCACCACCAATTCTGCTTTGTTAGCCCCATCAATGACTTGTCGAATATCCATATTAACTGGGCAACTTTTTATGCAGCGACCACAGCCTATACACGACATAGATCCATTGTTATGGACAAAATAGTTGAACTTGTGCATTAACCGCTGACGCCAACGGGCCTTTTTCTGATCTCGTGGGTTATGACCAGAACCATGAAGTGTAAAGAGAGGGGCCATACAGCCATCCCAGGTTCGTACTCTGGTACCTTCATTTTTTCGCACTTCCTCGGAAATATCAAAGCAATGGCAGGTAGGACAGGAGAAGGAACAAACATTACACCCGATGCATTTTTCTTGGAGAGTATCCCAAAACGGATTAGTAAACATTTTGTCAAGTTTACTGGTAATCGTTGAAACATCTACCTTGCTCGTGGTTTCTGCGCTTTTAATTTTATCAACCAAGGCTTGTTCATCCACTGTCAGTTCTGATAATGCTTCGAAACGAGCAGCTAAGGCTTGCCCTTTCTCAGTGATCACTTCTACTTCGTAGGCATCTCCGAGATCGATCAAAAATAGATCGGAACCTTCACTGCCTGCTGGAGAAAGATCAAAAACGGAGCAAAAACAAGTCGGGGCAATTTTGTTACAGGCAACTCCGATTATGACTGATTTATCACGTCGTTCAAAATAATAAGGGTCGGTATACTGATCATTTTTGAAGACCATATCTAAGAGTTGCATCCCTTTAGCATCACACGGTCTAATTCCAAAAAGAACAGTATTTTCAACTTTTAGTTCGCTCTTAACAGTTACCTCTTTACCCTCTTTCTTATAAGACATGAGTTTTTCATGTTGAGGGAAAAAGAAGGCTTTGGGAGGAAGCTTAGAATTTAGATAATCTTGCTTGACTTCTGAGAAGCTTTTAACTCCTTTGAAAGCAATTCCGCTAGCATCACTAACCGGAGCAATTATTTGGTACTCAGCCACTAAAGCATCAAATGCTTGGCCGAATTTTTCTTTACTTATCTTCATTATCTTCACCTCACTCCTTTACCAAGAACTGTTCTTCTGGATCATTTGTGCTATAGACATTTAGAGCAGGTTTAACGTCTTCGTTGATCCCTGATTCATGGTTATACATTTCGTAAACATCTTTAGTCATTTTGCGATTTAAGGCCCGAATATCCACCCCTTGTGGACAGGCACGGCTACAAGTCCCACAATCAACACAACGGCCAGCTAAGTGCAGCACACGGCCAGTTTGGAAGAGAAGATTTTCTGCACGATCCACTCCGCCTGTCAACCACCTTGGGGAATTGCAATCCACAAAACATTCCTGACAATAGCACAAAGGACAAGCATTACGGCAAGCATAACAGCGAATGCACTTGCTCATTTCTGCTTTGAAGTACTCTTGGCGCTCGCTCTCAGATTTATCTTCCATAGCGGTAACGTCTGCAAAGGCAGTAACCTCTTGAGAAACTTCAATCAATTCGCCAACTTGGAGATCCACCAAGACTGGATTTGGGTAACGGCAGGTTTGGCAGGTAGCATCTTTTACTTCAGTAAAAAGATACTCTTTATCCCCTTCCATTCCCTTAACGGATACTTTTCCGTCGCTTATACTAGCTTCGAGAATTTCCCCTACTTCGGCCTCGATCTTTCTCTGATCGATGACCCCTTGACAGGAAACACCGATGATATACAAGTCATCTCTAAGCAATTGGTTTTCCTGTAACAGGACGACTAAAGCGCGACTGTCACATCCTTTAGCGACAATGGCTTTTTTGCCAGGAGTCTTAGCCACAAAGGCCGCTAAATTATTCTCGCAGGTTTCATCCCAAATCAAGGAGTCAACCTCTTGAACGGAATGCACAAAGCAAGGAGTTGCTTTTAAGGGTAAGGAACCTTTTTCGTAGCCAATAACAACGTCTACTTTTCCTTCAGCCAGTAATTGACGGGCCTTTTCTCGGATATCGTTTATGATATTATTCATCCGTTGCACCCCCGTCATCTACTTTAAAGACCCCTTTATTAGGTCCAAGTGCACTAACCCGTTCGGTAACCCCTTTTACGACTTCCGCAAATCGGCCACCTTCTGCAGCTGATACCCAAGAAAAGTTAACTCGATCTTCTTCTAAACCCACATGGGTTAGCAACGATTTAATGAGCGCAAATTTTCTGCGTGCAACATAGTTGCCACTTATATAATGGCAATCCCCTGGGTGACATCCGGAGACCAAGACTCCATCAGCGCCATTAGCCATAGCTTTTAAGATATACAAAGGATTGATTCTGCCGGAACACGGGACCCGAATTGTTCTAATGGTGGGTGGATATTGAATTCTGCCAACACCCGCTAGATCCGCGCCTGCATAACTACACCAGTTACACAAGAAAGCAGCAATTTTTGGATCGTACTTTTTATTTTCAGCTTCTACCTGAATTTCTCCCATAATCATCTACCTTTCCCAATCATTATTGGCTCACAAACATTTATAGGAAATTCAACATCTCAACAATTTGCTCGTTTGTGCACCCTCTGAGGCTAATGGCTCCGCAGCGGCAACTTGAAGCACAGGCTCCACAGCCTTTACATAGAGCATCGTTAACAACGGCTAGGCGATTGACCAAATCAACCGTGACTGCTTTGGCCGAACAAACCGCTTCACAAGTCCCACAAGCAGTACATTTACGCTTGTTAACAAAGGCATTTAGACCAGCAGATTCAACCTGATCTTTAGACAAGGCCACACCCGCGCGTCCTGCAGCGGCTTTAGCTTGCGCAATGACTTCTTCCATGTTCTTGGGACTGTGTGCGATACCTGCCATAAAGACGCCATCAGTACTAAAATCGACTGGGCGCAATTTCATATGAGCCTCTAAGAAGAAACCTTCAGCATTTAAGGGGATTTTGAACCACTTAGAGAGTTGTCTGCCATCGGCAGGTGCTTTAATGGCAGCAGCTAAGCAAACCACATCTGCTTCAATTTCTAAGGGGCGATCTAAGACGTGATCTCGTACCGTTACAATCAGGGTCTCCCCTTCTTTAGTCAAGACTGGCTTTTCATTCTCACTATAACGGACAAAGATGATTCCAATTCGTCTCGCTAGCTCATAGTCCTCTTCAAAGTAACCATAGGTTCTCATATCGCGGTATAAAACGAAGACATTAGCCCCTGGATTTTTGGTTTTAACTTTAAGCGCTAATTTAACCGATTTAGTACAGCACGTACGGCTACAGTAAGGGTTTTCTTCACAACGCGAGCCAACGCATTGAATAAAGACGAAATTCTGGGCATTTTCTATCTTTGAGTCATGGTTATAGATTGCCTCATCCATTTCAATTTGGGTCATTATTCGCTGATCTTGGCCGTATAAATATTCCTTAGGCTTGTATTCTTGCCCACCAATGGTCAGGATTGCTACACCATGTGCTATCTGTTCGCCATTTTCTAAAGTGGTTGTAAAGCTGCCTAAGAAGCCACCAACCTCTTTGATGCCCACACCTACATGGAGTTTGATCTTGGGATGGTTGCTTACTTGGTCGATAAGCCCAGCAACAAATGCTTTCATATCTTCTCCTCTGAAGCCAGTGGAGAATCTTCGCGCAACGCCGCCTAGAACTTGGTCTTTTTCAACCAAATGAACTTCGTAACCTTGATCTGCAATGGATAGAGCACTGGTCATACCCGCTACTCCGCCTCCGATGACCAAGGCAGCATGGTTCATGGCCATGAAGATCGGTTGAACAGGCTGTTGCATGGAAGCGCGGACAATCGCTAACTTTGTCAGATCTTTAGCCTTTTCCGTCGCTTTTTCCGGCTCATGCATATGAACCCAAGAACATTGGTCACGGATATTGGCCATGTCAAACAGGTGAGCATTTAAACCGGCTTCCTTCAACGTCTCTTGGAATAAAGGCTCGTGGGTTCGTGGACTACAGGAAGAGACCACAATTCTATTCAACTTTTGTTCGCTAATCAGAGCTTTGATCGAAGCCTGAGCATCTTGAGAACAAGCATAGATTTTATCAGTTGCATAAGCCACGGTGGGCAGAGTCTTAGCGTACTCAACGACGCTAGGGACATTGACAACGCCGCCAATATTGACCCCACAGTGACATATAAAGACACCTGTTCGGATAACATCTCCGGCAACATCCAGTTCGGCTGGATATTCTTTTTCACTGACTAAGGTTCCCCGCTGATCCGCTAATAAAGCGGAAGCTGATCCGGCAGCTGCACTGGCTTGCATAACAGTTTCCGGAATATCTCTGGGTCCGCTAAAGGCTCCGGCCGCAAAAATCCCTGCTTTAGAGGTATTTACTCCAGTGAGGGGTTCAAGCTCAGCAAAGCCAAATTTATTGACTTTAAGATCTAACAGTTTGGCTAATTCTTTAGAGCTATCTCCTGGTTCAATCCCCACAGATAGAACGACTAAATCAAATTGGTCAGTGCTGATTTGACCGTCTTCTGTCGAGTATCTTATGACAGCGTCTCCAGAACCATCTTTGGCTTCGGTTACTTCATATATACGGGAACGAATGAAGTTAACTCCATGTTGATTCTTAGCACCTTCATAATACTTTTCAAAGTCTTTACCAGGAGTTCTCATATCCATGTAGAATATGGTAGTATCAACCGGTATATGGCTGTGTTCTTTAGCGATGACTGCTTCTTTTATTGCGTACATACAGCAAACACCGGAACAGTAATTTTTATCGATTTTGACGTTTCTGGAACCGACACACTGAATCCAAGCGATCTTCTGTGGTTCTTTTTGGTCAAAAGGCCTTACCAAATGACCGTCAAAGGGCCCTGATGCGCTGAGCAGACGCTCGAACTCCAGACTTGTAATAACGCTTTTGATTTGTCCATAACCGTAGTAATCGAGGCTAGAGGCATCAAATACTTTAAAACCAGGATTAAGAATCATCGAGCCTACTTCAACTTCAAATTCTTTGTCTTCCATCTGATGGTCTATTGCCCCAGCTTGACAGGCCTTAACACATTTCAGACAAATGTCCTTACCTTTGGCTTTACCGCGGGTTTGATACAAACAATTCTTTTCGTCAATTCCATAGGCATTGGGGAAGGCTTGCGAATACTGTTTGAAGGCAGCTTTGCGTTTTCCTAAGCCCTGGTTGAATTCATCATCGACTTTAACTGGACAAGCTTCAGCGCAGGCTCCGCAACCCGTACATTTTTCGAGATCAATATAACGTGCCTTTTGCTTAATGGTAACTTTGAAATTACCTGCTTCTCCTGCTGTTTTGACAACTTGTGAATTGGTGTAGGTTCTTACATTAAGATGGCGTCCGCATTCCACTAATTTTGGGGATAAAATACACATCGAGCAATCATTGGTTGGGAAGGTCTTATCCAACATTGGCATAGTTCCGCCAATTGCTGACGATTCTTCTACCAAATGAACTAAGTATCCCGACTCTGCTAAATCCAGTGCAGCTTGAATCCCGGCAATTCCTGCGCCAACAATCAAAACAGAACCTATTTTATTTTGACTCATTACAACCCCTCTTTCTTCCTTACTCCTTATTAAAGATAGTTACAACAATCACAAGGAACAGTTTATTAATTCGCCATATAAAGCATAAATCCTTTCTCTATATGACAAAAATTTTAAAAATTATGTTATTTACGAAATTAGACTTATCTTTTTTAATCCAAACGGCTTAAATCCATGATTTTTTCTAGAATCCCACTCCTAGAAGTGGGATTCTAGGGTTTCTTGTACTCACTATTTAACAAATTAAGGGGAACGCCTTCCCTAGTATATCTTGGTGAAGCTCGGTAGAAATATCTATTTCTCGTCCTAAGCTAAAGGAGTAGAGGGTGCTTTTTACGACCTTGATCTTGGTTAACTGCTCGATAGCCTGAGCGTAAAGTGAAAGTTGAAGGGCATATCGTTTTTTCAAGACCTCCTCAGGATCCATCACCTTATCTGTCTGAAATGAATCCGTCTTGTAGTCGAGAATTTCCGCTTTTTCCTCTTGGCGATCGTCAATATAAATAATCACAACATCGATAACCCCTTGGACTAAAACAGTTGTTTGATCCTCAGCTGGAATCGTCAAGGTAAATGGGACTTCTCGAAGTACTTTTTCTGCCTTAAAGAGCCGCTGTCCAAGTGGAGATCCCAGAAACTCAACAATTTGACTTGCCTGAATGATGCTCTTTTCCTCGGCACTGAGAATTTCACGTTCCTCGAGTAGATTCAAGAATTCGAGAATATAGTCCAACTGTTCTGTCTGAACTAAGGTTGGCCAGAGATTTCTCAGTTCCTTAAAGGGAATGTGCTGCATTACCGCGTGCAAGGCTGTTCCTCGTTCTGCAGCTGTCATTGATTGCGCGACTTGAAGAAATTTAGGTCGTTTCATAACATCAGCTTGCTTAGAGAGCGTCGAAATCGGGGAAACGTCGTCTTGGGTATGCCAATTATTCTGCCGTTTTAGTTCGCTCACACTTGTTTTGGCTATTTGGCGAACAGATTTATGGTGGGGATATTGCCAGCTTAACCGCTGGCTGACCTCAACAAACCATTGCTCAACAGTTTTGTCTTCAACTGGGCACTCTGATTTGTTTTGGTTTACTAAGTTAATACTTTCTTTAAGGTCCGCTATTTCACCATCGTTATCCTTATCATCCTCTTCTCGATATACTTCGTCACTCTCTTCGTGATACCTCTCGCTACTTTCTTCATTAACTGGCATCAAACTTTGATGAAGATGGATTTCCCAGCGTGAACCTGCTTCAGGCAGGGAAAACGTCCTTTGAGGGTTTTCTGGGAATTCTGCTGTCCCGAAGAGCGGTTGGGGATGGCGGGCTAGGGCAGGTCCAATCCAATCTAGAAAACATTTGGCACTCCGAAGTTGACCATCTGGTAAGGGGATTTCGTTCCACTCCGAAGTTCGTTGCCATTTGGCAAGTGTTTTATCGAAGGTATCTATATTACCATAGAGAAAAAGTCGTTCCTTAGCTCGAGTGAGTGCTACATAGAGGATCCTTAATTCTTCAGCCAATGATTCTTGGGCTAGACGTTGTTTGAGAGCGTACTGGATTAAGGAGGGGTAGCGAACATTGTTTTCCACATCGATAATCGGCATACCCATTCCTAGCTTTGAGTGGAGGAGCACCTTTCCCTTGAGGCTTTGTGTGTTAAACGTTCGTCCTAAACCAACGACAAAAACAACTGGGAACTCCAAGCCTTTGCTGGCGTGAACTGTGATCAAACGAACAACATTTTCATTTTCTCCTAAAGCACGGGCATTGCCCATGTCTTTGCCTTGTCCTTGAAAGCGATCTAAAAAACGGAGAAAACGGAACAAGCCACGGTACCTTGTGGATTCAAAGCGACTAGCACGGTCATAGAGGACCCTTAGGTTAGCCTGACGCTGAATGCCTGCTGGCAAGGTCCCCACATAAGTCAAGTACCCGGTCTCTTCATACAGAGACCAGAGCAGATCCGCTAAGGATGATCGACGAGATCTGGTTCTCCAGGTTTGTAGGTTACTCCAAAACCTGGTGATTTTATCCTTAAGTGCCGGAGCACTGCCTAAAATAACTTGGGCCTTCTCTAGTCGTCGCTCCCAAGATTCTTCATAGAGACCTAAGATTTGTCTGAAATCCCTTTCTAGCTCCTTGGTCAAAGTTTCATGTAGTCCGGCCCATACTCCTAGGGTTAAGGCCTCAAAGAAGTCTCCTTCAGGCAGCATCATTCGGACTTTGCCTAACTCACTCCCATTTAGACCCACGAGGGGAGAACGCAGGACCGCCGCCAAGGGAATATCCAGACGTGGATTGTCGATTGTCTTAAGCAAGGACAACATTGTTTCCACTTCGCTGGCTCCGAAGTAACCACTGGTTGTTTCCGCATAGACGGGAATGTTAGAGCTTTGGAATTCTTCTACATAGATCGGGGCAACCGCTGAATACGAGCGCATCAAGATGACAATATCCGAATAGCGGACGGGACGAAAAAGTTTAAGCTCTTTATCAAAGATTTGAAATTCTGACTCTTGCACCATGTGCTGTATTCGTTCACTGACTAATCGGGCTTCGATCCGTGCCTTATCAAGATCTTCCGGAGATAAGGTTTCTTCCGTCCTTGAAGAGGACTGCGCCTCCGTGTCTAAGTTGCTTTCTAGAGAAGAAGATTCTCTGTCGGCCGTTCCCTCATCACAGGAAAGGTCGGTTAATTGTTTCTTTATACTGCTAGAGTCAATCAGGTGAACTTCAATCGGTCCTTCTGCTGTGCGCAGTTGATCTTGTCCAGAGACAAATGAGGCACCATATTGTAGAGCTGCTTGGTCATCGTAGGAGATTTCTCCTGCGCCCTGGGTCATGATCTGACGAAAGAGGAAATTTACTCCGTCTACCACTTCAAGACGACTTCGAAAGTTCTTGTTGAGATCTATGACAATCTTCGCTTCAGCTGGTTCACTCAGCGAACTAGGGGTCCAATGGGGCAATGTGCTGTATTTGGTAAGAAATAAGCTGGGATCGGCCATGCGAAAGCGATAAATGCTTTGCTTCACGTCTCCGACCATAAAAAGATTAGGAGATCCCTCTTGCCTCGAGACAAGCTGTAAGATGCGCTCTTGGACGGGGTTAATATCTTGGTATTCATCCACCAGCACTTCCGCAAAATACTCCTTTAATCCTTGGGCGATGGGCGAAGCATCCCCCTCTACCTCCAGTAATTGCAGCGCAAAATGTTCTAAATCCGTAAAGTCTAAGATGTTCCGAGATTCTTTGGCTGCCCTATAGACTTGAGAGAATTCTTGGACTAAAGCACTGAGTGTTTCTACCATCGTCCCCATCTCGCGAAGGGCAGGAAGTTGGAGCTTTATAGGAAAGGCAAAGACGTTATCCTTGAGAGAATTGAGTTTCTTCTTAGCCTCATCTCTTAATTTCTTGCATTCTTCTTGTAATGACTTTTGGGTTGCTTCGTCAAGGTCCTCTGGTTCCAGGTCAGAGGTGGGTATTTTCTTAGATTTCGAACGAATTGGCTTTAACTTAGAAAAATTGACGGCGCATTGTAATTGTGTTTCGACCTGGGTCCAATCTCCTTCTTTCAAGACACGATTTAGTAAGCCAACTTGATTTAAATCATCTTGGATTGTCTCTGCATAGGGCGCTGGCCCACCTTGATGGCAGGTGATCTGGAGGGCTCGTTCAAGTAGATTTAAACTTTCACCGACACGATCCAGGAGTCCTTGGCGGACGGATTGTCCCCATTCGCTTTGCATCAAGGATTCAATAGAATCCCACACATAGGCCTTCTGAAGAGCATTCAGCCATTTAGCTGGCAGTGGTTGACTATAGGCAAAATTATAGAGATGCAAAACATGATCCATCAAAGGTTGGTCATCACGATCCGAACCAAAGGCATCGACAAGCTTTAAAAAGGCGAGGTCTTCTCGTTCATAGTGAGTTTCAAAGAGGTCTTCAACCATGTCCTGACGCAAAAGTTCAGCTTCTGCTTGATCAGCAACTCGAAAGGCTGGATCTAGTTCAAGTTGGTAAAAATACTTGCGGATCAATTCCAAACAAAAGGAATGTAAGGTCGTAATGCTGGCCCGATTCAGCAGGGTGCGTTGGTTTAAGAGACGCTCAACTGCTCCCATCTCAAGTTCCTGAAACAAAGCATCATCTAAAGCTTTGCCGATACGCTCTTTCATTTCGTTAGCTGCCGCTTTAGTAAAGGTTACGACAAGAAACCGATCCACATCGACTGGCTCTTCAAGGTCTGTGATTCTGTGAATCAAGCGTTTTACGAGGACCGCAGTTTTACCAGAACCAGCAGCAGCAGCTACCAAAAGCTGGCCCCTTAATTGGATGGCGGCTAATTGTTCCGCTGTCCATTTTGGCTCACTCATCTTCGATCCCCTCCTTCCAACCAGTTGAGATCAAGGTTTTTAGAGCTTTTGAGTTCTCTTAGTTGTGGGCGGTCATCGGCTGAGGATCCAAAATTTTGCGTGGAGGTCGTGATATTCTCGACACGCTTCCAGACCTCCTCTTGCTTCAAGGCAGGTAGGTCTCGATATTGGTTTTCTGGAAGATAAGGATCAAAGTGACACACGGGTTTATAAGAACAGTATTGACAGCCCGTGCTCTTTCCTCTTCGGTATGGAGATAGGGAAATATCTCCATCTAATAGCCTTTCCCCTGTCTGTCGGAACCACTTATGAAGATAATCACTAAGCATCGAAAACTGGTCCTCAGTCAGGACATTGGCGCCTTTCTTAAAGGTTCCATCTTTTTTTAAGTTTAGCCCGAGTAAATCCGATTGTCCGGTGGCAAAGGAAGAATCCATGGCTTCTAAGACCCGTGGATTAGCTAATAGATACCCACTGACTTTGATGGCTTGGACACGACGTTGTTCCAATTCTTCCGAACTAATCGGGATCTTCTCTTCCAGCTGGGGTTCCAGGACAGGAAAATACAGAAACCCTGCGGGGACCTTCTGCGGTAAAGCGCTATCCAGATTGGCAGTTATATCTGATCGTAAGACTCCCACTTCTACAAGTGGGAGTGCTACCCCCGGCTCTGCTTCGGTGGGGGTAGAGTCCCCCACCGAAGACTCGATGTTCAACTTTAGTTGAACGAGTTCACTAAGCAAGCTATCTGACTGGATTGGCGACTGATTTTCAGCTTGCCCGGATAAACCAAAAGCTGAGGATGTGGTATTAAGTAAGACTTCAGCCCCCTGCAAAGCGACATTTAAATAGGCGAGTAATTGAAGATTTAGTCCATAATAAATCGTATCCAGCGCTAAGCTTAGCTCACGGGATTTGTAATCGAGAATTCGCAAATACACTTGTCCATCTAGAAAGGCGGCATCTACACGGTCAATTTGTCCGCATAAAAGCAGAGAATCCTCTTCCGTCAAAGGGATCTCAATTCCCGGCAATGTTTGATCAGGACCAAAGCCAACTTCCAGCTGAATCGGAATGAAAATCCCTCTGCGAGCATGTTCAGCGAGGACTTTCACAGCGTGATGAACCGTGCGCTTTAATTTATGAGTTAAATAGCGGTAGCGGGCGCTGCTTAGGAGGATTTTATGTTGCAGATTTGGGGCTAGTCCATCCGCAAGCTCACTGACGAGTGCCCAAGATTCTTCCTTGGTCAATTTGCCCCAATCTAAGCCGCGTTCCTGGAGTTGGATTGCGAAATCATGCAGGAGGGTATGAAAAAATTCGCCCATATTGGGGCTGGATAACTGATATGTAGGTCTTTCTCGAAGCTTGAGCCCATAACGGGCATAATGACCAAAGGGACACTTAGCAAATTGTTCTAAACGAGAGATACTGGCCTTTAGACGTTTACCGTATAAGCGGCGTGCGAGAGGACGTTGAATTTTTTCTTCCTGATTTTGGCTGAAAAGACTAGCGCGAAAACGTTCCATTTGATTATTGCGAAGAGAATCCTGGGTCAGCCATTTCTCAGTAGCTTTCCACAGTGGGGATAGTGGCTCCCCTTGACGCAAGGTGCGTAGTTGTTCTGCATAGGCTTGAAGGGCAGTATCGGGATGACTAAGGCGTTGAATATCCTCTTGGTTCCCTAAGAAACTTTCGGAAAGGTTTGGGAAAAGCTGCCTCAGTCTTCTCACAACGGGTGAAACTGTGAGACCTTTCCCCTCCTCATCCGTGAGCGGGTAACAAACCACCAGCTTTTCAGTAGCTCGGGTAAGGGCAGAGTAGATAAAAAATTGTTCTTCAAAGGTCTGAGCCTTTCCTTTGGGAGCCAGTGGGATACCAACAAGCTTCAATTGTTCCCTTTCATACTCGTCAAAAACACCGTCTGTTCCCGGCCGAGCAGGCAGTACACCCTCATTGGCTCCTAAGAGGAAGAGAACCCTAACTTCAGGATTTCGGGAACGATCTAAGGACCCCACTAATACTTGGTCTAGTCCAGGTGGTATCAGGCCCAGTTCAATAGCTTCCAGACCAGAGGCGAGAATTAAAGAATAGTCTTCAAGCTTCAAAGACTCATCCCCTAATCCTGCCACAATTTCATCAAGGACTTGGATAACGGCTTCCCAGATTTGGGCGTGGAGTCTAGCCTCGCTAAGATTTCCCTCCTGCTGAGCCTGCAGTGACCATTCCTTTAAAGTTGCTTGAACATTAAGCTTTTCTAAGAAATCGTATAGGCTTTCAGTCGCGTCCCGTACATTCAAGGTCTCTGGTTGGTTTCCGGGTATAATCCCTTGGATAAATGGATTGATTAGCTCATAGACTGTTTGCCTGGCAGAATTTAGTTCAGCTTGAAATTTCAATTCCTCAGCACGTTGTTCCTCATCTTGCCCCAATGACCATTGGCGATGGTAACGCCAGGCTGCGTTTCTACTCCAACCCTCTCCGTGAATCCCATGTTCCAGTACATAGTTTTCCAGCCGATCGATGGCATCCCTATGCAGAGGGAAAAAGTCCGTCTTTAAACAACGAAAGAGTGGTTCGTAGCTCCAGTGTCGCTCCACCACTTCAGGAATTGATTGCACCAATTCAATCAAGGGATGGTGCAGGACAGAGCGTTTATGATCTAAAAAATATGGGACATCATAGGACGTAAACACCTGGGTAATCAGGTCATGGTAGCCCGAAAGATCTCGACTCATGATAGCTATTTCGTTCCAGCGTAACCCTTCATCTCTGACCAAGTCCCGTAGTTTCCGTGCCACCCCTTCCACTTCAGCCCGCCGGTTAACGGCCGATAGGACTTGAATTCCCTCTCCATCTAATCGTGAGACTCCCACTTCTGTCTTAGCTTCAGACATTTTTGTGACAGGGTAAACAAAAAAATTCGTTTCTAAATGACTAAGCCAAGGGTGCTTAAAGCGCTTTGTGCTCTCGAGAAACGTTGGAGGGTGTAAAAGTATACCCGTCTCTGCTCCAATACGTTGCAGATCTTGATAAGTATGCCAAGGACCTGTAAAAAATTCTTCCCCGACCTTAAAGATCCCCTCGTCTTGTGGGCGTTCCTCCCTGATTAAGATTGGATCAAGAGGAAGTGTAATAATTACGTCTTGGACAGTACAAACAAGGGTTTTCAAGACTTCTAATTCCTGAGGGGTAAATCCTGTAAACCCGTCAACCCACACTTTAGCCCCTTGAAGAAGGGGGGCCATAGGGAGTTTTTCTGCCAAGATCGATAATTCATCATCTGGGTCGCGGGTTCTTAAGCCTAGAGCTGCTTGGAATTCTTCATAAATAAGGGCTAAATCCTGGAGTTTATCATTTAAAATTCCATCAGTTTTCGTGACCTTTCGTAAAGCACTCGGAACAATCCGGTAAGTTTTGAATTCCCCAATAGCTTGCGCGAGAAGATCAGCCATACCTGGTCGGGTAGCAGAGCGAGCAAACGCTTTGAAATGAAGACGATGCTTTAAGAGGATCTTGCGGAGGAGCATCCGTTTACCAATGGTACCGATCAGTATTTTTTGCCCTCCCCCAGTTTCAGAAAAGACACGCCAGCCAAGTCTCCGAAAACTTAAGACTTGAGCGCGTAAACTTCCACCAAGATCAGGAGTATTGGCTAAGGCTATTTCCATCTGATAAGTTGCCTGCTCGGGAACTAGGAGGATGAGTGTCTCCCCTAAGGGTTCCCTGCGTAGTTCGCTACGGATTTCATCCAAACATAGGGTGCTCTTGCCACTACCAGCCCGCCCGAATACGAAACGGAAACCCAAATCAATCGCTCCTTTCTAAGGACATGTTGTCCCTTCAAGTTAATTTCATGAAGTTAGTGAAGTTAAAAGATTCTTGGCATGGAACTAGTTCTTCATCCATAGGAATATATAAGCGATTGGAGGGTAGATAGTGTTGCAGATTTACGTATTCTCTCGACGCAAATTGCTGATAAGGTTCCTATTGCTCATCATTACGGTAGGATTTCTGGGTATGACTCAACGTTCCTTGACGACCCCCTCACTGGTTCGGACGCCGGGAACCTATTACCTGGCAAATACTAAGGAAAAAGTGGTAGCCTTGACCTTTGATGATGGGCCTGATCCCATCGATACTCCCGCTGTTCTAGATATCCTCAAAGCAAAGAATGCACGGGCCACATTTTTTGTTTTAGGGAAAGCGGCACAGGCCAACCCGTTCTTGCTAAAGCGCTTGATTAATGAGGGCCATGAAATTGGAAACCACAGTTTTAACCATGATTATCAACAACGCAAGTTAGTTGCGGAATTAAGTCAAACAGACAAAATAATCTTCGAGGCTACTGGTACCCACACCTATTTCTATCGTCCCCCAGGAGGATTTGTCTCCAAAACCCAACTAGAAACGGTTAAAAAAAATGGCCATATGGTCGTCCTCTGGAGTGTGGATAGCAAAGATTGGCGTAACCCTGGCGTTAAACCCATCGTGGATAACGTCCTGCGCGACGTTTTTCCAGGTGCCATTATCCTGATGCATGACGGAGGGTATCAGAGAAGTCAAACGGTGAAAGCATTAGGTTCAATCATTGACAATCTTCAAGCACAGGGGTATCGCTTAGCTACTTTGAGTGAACTTAGAACCTTGGATTCAGAAATGAAGTAACTAGGTATTGAGTGAAATAAGGAACACCCACTTATAGAAGTGGGAGTCTTCTTTGAATTTGATCAAGCATTATTAATAAAGCCACGACCTAAAACTTCTCCTGCATTTTGGATAATGATAAAGGCCTGTGGGTCTATTTCGCGCACAGCTCGTTTTAGACGGCCTATTTCTGGCAGACTGACGACACAGATAATAATATCTTTTGGCTCGCAAGAGTAAGCTCCTCTGCCATGTAAAAACGTCGCACCCCGGCCTAGATCAAGCATAATTCGATCGACGAGTGCCTCAGAATGATCTGAAATGATCGTAATCGATTTGGTCGGAACTCCGCTCTGGATTACATCAAGTACACGGCCATAGACGAATAGCATAACCAAGGTATAAAGTGCCGCTTTTGGACCAAGTATTGCCCAAGAAATTAGGATAATAACTCCATTAATAGCAAGGGCAGATGTACCCATGGGCACACCATACTTCCGTTGAATAATTTTAGAGACGATGTCAGTTCCACCTAGGCTCCCACCGAAGTGAAATACGATAGCTGTGGAAACCCCTAAGATGACCCCTCCATAAAGAGACCCTAGAAAAACATCGTCGAAATCAAGAGGTTGAACACCGATGAACAGATCCAGAAAAAACGAGAAAATTACCAATCCCCAGATGGTTTTAAAGACGAATTGTTTATCGACTTCTCGCCAACCTAAGACAAGCAAAGGCACATTCAAGATAAAGGTCACGACTCCAATCGGAAGGTTCACGGTATAGTAAAGGAGCAGTGCAATTCCACCAACTCCACCTCCACTTAACCCGGAATAGACAATAAAACCCTGAATCCCGTAAGCAGCGAGGATGGCGCCGACAGCAATCCCGATAAATCCTCCAATATACTTTGTTCGCTTTGAGAGTTTCAAATCAATACCTCCTGCCTTACTCATGGTAAAGATTACATTTTATTTCATTATACAGACATATATCTTAAACGTAAAGTTAAGGGCGGCTAAAGAAAACTTGGCTTGCGCCCACACGAAGACACTGTCTTCGCACGTATTAGCCTTCTTGCAGTATGCTACGAAAGTTATACTTTCTGATAAGTACAGAGAAAGGGCCTAGACCATGCTGATATGCAGGTCTAGGCCCTTTCCTGAGGTCACTAAGAATTTCTTTTCTTCCATACTCGGTAAACGCCCCATCCCAAAGCAGCGATTATTAGGAATGGGGATGCATACCCTATTCCGACGACAAGATAATTTAGGGCATTCCAAGTGCTGCTCAAGGTTTTCAATACTGCGTCCCCAGCAGCTTTCCAGGTTTCACTCCAGGAGATTGGGTGCCAAGGGTTCTTAACATTGAGATTAGGGCTTTGGAGGGTAACGAGCTGAAAGTTTACTGTCGAGTAATCCACTTGATTATTCCAGAGTTTTAATTGCCCTTTAAGGTGTTCGATTTCTTGTCGGACGTTGCCTAGGGCATTCTCCACCTTAAGCACATCCTCGACTGTTTTGGCCTGGTTCAAAATTTCGAGATAACGTTTCTCTTCTGCCTCTCGAACTTGTAAGCGAGACTGAACGTCATAGTATTGGTTGGTAATGTCGTTAGTAAACAGTCGCTGATCGAGGACCTTGCCCCAAGCTGAGAGCGAATCTCGTAATACGTTGAGTTTATCGGCTGGAATCTTAACCGTAAGTTGGGCAGATGAATGATTATCTGACCCGCTTTGTTGAGATGAAACGACATATCCTTGAAGTTTCTCAACTTCCTGGCTAATCAGGGTGACCGAGTCATTCAGGATTTTTACTTCGAGGGTTAAGGATAAATCATGAATAATTTTTCGGGTGACCCCGGCATCGGCTGGAGGAACGATATCTTGATCTGGTGGAACAGGAAGAATTGCCAGCTGATCCTGTTTGAGGGATGCTGTATCAGCAGCTGTATTTAAAGAATACGCTTTCTGCTCTGCCCCGTCCCTAGCGGCCATGTCGCCATATAGAGCTTCGCCCTGGGTCGTGGGTTCTCCCTTTGCTCTTACAGCACCTGCCATTTCAGGGGCCGCAATGGAGGATTGTGTAGATTTCTCCGAGCTCATACGGGGAAAAATGTTCCAAGAGGAGTTCATAGCACCTTGCCCAATGATTACAAAGAGGGCTAACATAGCAACAGAAACACTGAGTTTCCAAGGAAAAACTCCCATCCAGGTACGCAATTTAACTCGCGTCCGTTGAACTAAGCCTTCATTGCTATTCATAGGCAACCTTTCCCCTTCTTCAGCCTTTGCCATTCTTTCAAGGGCCTTTTGTTTCACACTCTGTTTAATCTGCTCATTACTCTCAGGATCTAACTCCATCGTACGGAAAAAGGTCTTCATGCGTTCTAAATCACCATCTTCTTCCCAGAGGGCCATGGGTTCTGCTTTATTCAAATGCCATTTCATAGGACCCTCCCTCCTTTGTTTTGGTTCCCTTGATAAATTTTACGGAACCCTTTCTTCGCCCTATATAAAAGGCTATCCACAGCCTGTTGGGTCGTTCCCAAGATTTGGGCAACTTCCCCAGCACTAAAACCCTCTATTAATCGAAGTTGGATGACGTTGACCTGTTGAGGAGAGAGTTTTGCTAAGGTTTCTCCTACACTTAAAAGGGTCGCCCAAGTTTCACTTTGATCGCATTCCTGAGCTAGGGGCTTAGTTGTGTCCTCCAAAGTTATCATGGGTTTGCGTTTATGGGTCCGGTAATAATCCGCAATCTGATGAGTTGCAATTTTTAGAGCCCATGCTTTTAGAGCAGTCATTTGCTCTATATCAGCTAAACCCCGCCATATCTTTACGATAATATCAGCCGTGACATCTTCCACATCCGACTTGGGTACGCGGATCGACACAAATCGGTAGATCAAGGGAAATAGTAGTTCATAGGTCTCATCAAAGGACGAATTGGCCTCCACCTCGTCGTCAGCCTCCTGCCTTCTCTTTAATATGTTTCAACAAGCTTTGTCTATGTGGCTTGCTTAAGCTATCATATCATATATTTTGGAAGTGTATTACCCTTATAAGGACTTCTTAAATTCAACACTTACACTATCTATAGACGTACCTGGAGCGACTTATCTGACGATAATTAAAAAATATTTTGTTAATCTGCTTTAAACAAAACAAAAGGATGTCACTAGGCCATTTCAGGACACAGCTGACATCTTTCTATTTGCCTTAATTCGTTTAGCCAAAGTTGAACATAATTATAAAAGCGCTGAAAACAAACGGGCACTCGATTCTTTGTATCGTTCAATGACTGGGCGACCTCGAAACTCCTTAAGAATAACTTCGTTAGACTCTTTTAGGTCATCCAGAAAATTCTGGGTTAAGTGTTCAGTCACAGACTGATCATAGACAAAGGTACAGATCTCAAAATCTAAGTCAAAACTGCGAAGATCCATATTTGCAGACCCTACAGAAGCAAGCTGATGATCTATGAGCAGGATCTTGGCATGAAGGGTTCCTTTCATGTAACGGAATATTCTTACGCCCGCCTGAAGTAATCCTTCGAAATAAGAATTCATTGCCCAATAGGTCAGTTTGTGTTCGGGGATTCCCTGTACAACGAGTCGCACGTCTAAACCGCTGAGAGCTGCCGTTTTTAGGGCCATGATCAAACTCTCATCTGGGATAAAGTAGGGTGTTTCTATGTAAACGCTCTGCTTAGCCATAGTGATCGCACTAAAAAAACTCTGTAAAATTGTGGCCCAGTTGGAATCTGGGCCACTGGCGAGTATTTGAACGGGCAGATTCTGAGTAATGTTAGATGGTGGGTAATAACAGGCTCCAGTATATTCTTGACGAGTTACAAAATACCAATCGTTTAGGAACGTGGATTGGAGGGTATGCACAGCTTCTCCTTCAAGTTTTAGATGCGTGTCCCGCCAAAAACCTAATTTAGAGTCACGAGATAAGTACTCATCTCCAATATTGAGTCCTCCCATAAAACCTGTCCTACCATCCACCACGACAATTTTACGATGGTAACGCAGGTTTAATTTTGACGTTAGATATGGAAAGCGAATCGGGAAAAACCATTTTGCCTGAATCCCTGCTTCTCGCATACTTTTTATAAAACCGCCTGAAATTGAAAGACTTCCCATACCATCAAGCAGAACACGAACTTCTACTCCTTCAGCAACTTTACGAGTTAAGATTTTTAAGACATCTTCGCCAATTTCATCGTCTTTGAAAATATAATAACTAAGATGTATGTGATGGCTTGCTCCTTCTAAAGCGTTAAATAAGGCTTGAAATTTCTCTCCGCCATTTAAAAGAACTTCAATTTGATTATGAACTGTTAGAGGTCCAAAGCCCATGTTTAAAAGTAGACAAGCTAATTTCATTTCCGATTCTGTAACTAAGCGAGATGACAAATCCCTATAGTTATTCTCAGTCTGTTGCTGAAGTACTGATTTCTCCAATGGATTAGCAGGGATATGTTTATGGCGAAATAATCGTGCCTTTCGTCCAAATGCTATATAGAGGACGAACCCCAAGATGGGAAGAAGACCGAGTAAGAAGAGCCAAGTAATCGTATTTCCGTGGGCTCTATTTTCCAGGAGTATGACTTTGCCAAGAATAATCACCTGAAGAAGGTTTATAAACAACAGAAAATACCATATCATATTATGACCGACCCTCTCCATACCTATATTTTTTTCATAGAGTCTAGTTTTCTCCAAAAATAAGCATAGTAATCCATAGGTAGAGTTCAAGGTACAAAACAAAGTAGGGACCCTTGATTTAAATTGATCAAGGGTCCCTACTTTTATCCTAATGAACGTTTCATCTTCTATTGAATCAGTTCACTATATTCCATTGCGATAGAACTACAACTTACGAAAGGCTTCTCGTGCCTCTTTGATAGTTAGTGGATTAGCAGATGAGTTAAGTCCCTCTTTATGCTTCAAGATCTCCCAAAGGTGGGCGATTCGAGGCAGACGCAAGTAAGCCTCTCTAATCAGTGCGGGATCCGAGAAAACCTGCTCGGGTGTTCCTTTAATAACGATATGTCCCTCTTGCATGACATACACCTTATCACAGTAGATCGGTACAATATCAACTTCGTGAGTTGAAAGTATGATTGTCAAACCTTTATTGACCTGTAATCCTTTTAAAGTAAGCATCAGGTCAGCCGCAGTTCGAGGATCTAAACCTGCCGTTGGTTCATCTAGAACAATGATTTCAGAGCGCATCGCTAAAACTCCAGCAATTGCTACCCGTTTCTTCTGACCGTAGCTCAGTTGATGAATGCTGTGATTCCGTTGATCCCACATTTTCAATTGCTTTAAGGCCGATTCGACTCGTTCCTGAATTTCAAAGGAGGATAACCCTAGATTTTTCGGGCCGTAGGAAACGTCTTCATAGACACTTGCTGCGAAGAGCTGGTCATGAGGATCCTGAAAAACCATCCCCACATGTGTAAATACCTCAGTTTTAGACCACTGGGATATCTCCTTACCCATCAAAAGGATACGTCCAGAACGAGGTTTCAAAAGCCCGTTGAAGTGCTGAAACAAGGTTGTTTTTCCACAACCATTGGCTCCTAATAGGGCGACACATTCCCCCGCATTTACGGAAAAGTCTACGCCGTGCAAGATTTCCGCCCCATTAGGATAGGCAAAATTCAAATTTTGTGTCTCCAACAATACCACAACGTCACCCTCAAATTCCTTATGGTTTTATCATTTTAAATAGTCTATCTCCCTACGAACCAGCTGCCAAGAATAATCATTAATCCTAAGCCGGATACTAGAATGTCATTCCTTTTTAGAGCACGATCATTTAGAACGGATATTTCCCCATTATAGCCTCGGCATCTCATGGCTTGCCATAACCGGACGCTCTTGTCGAAAACACGAATAAATAATATCCCCCCGATGGCCCCAATGGATTGTATACTTCGCCACCATGTTCCATAACCCAATCTCATCTGCTGGGCTTTTTGCAGGCGTTCTAACTCATCTAATAAGGTGAATAATGAGGAATAGGCCAGGGTCATGATTTCAATCAAAAATTGGGGAACCTTAAACCAAGCAAGCGCTTGAATCCACTCTTGAACGGTGGTTGTCAAGGTTAAGACTGACATTATACTAATCCCACCGATAATTCGAGCTGCAAATAAGGCACCTCGTTCAATTCCTTCATAGTACCCAATCAAACGGAAAGAAAAGATATGCCATTCAAACAAGGGTGTGTGACCATTTATGAAAATCTGAGTGCCTCCCACAAAGGTCGCAAGCAGAAAGATTGGAAGCAAGCGCCGCCACAACAAACGCCAGCTTACTCCGACAAAACGTAAGAGCAGCAGACTTATAACGCCAAAGCAAAACGGCAATAGCCAGGAACTTGTACTTGTAGCAGCAAGCAAACTAGCAACGGTAAGGAGTACTTTGACGCGGCCGTCAACGTGAGACAATTTTGTCGTTGGATTCTGATCTCGTATCCCTTGCGCCAGCATCAATTTTTCCCCCTCGCACATAAAACTAAAAGTGCATCGTTCAACTAAAGTTGGATCATCACTGACATGGTTAGGGTTTGGACAATTTGTTTGGGCTTTTAGTCTGGCCGAAAAGATCCCGCCATACATACCCAATCCAAAAGCCGGCAACCGCACCTCCTATAGCAAACAGAAAAAGTAAGAGATCCCCCTTATCCGTATTAATCAAGGGCGGACGTTCCCCTGCCCCCACTTCTAAGGCATATTTCTCGGCTATGGCATTGACCTGAGCATCCGCACCTGGCATCTCTGGACCGTAGACCCCCAGATATATAATAACCCCAATCAATAAAATTACGAATCCCAATTTCCATACTGGTTGTTTCATCTTGTTTTTCCTCTCTCTGAGAGATTCAAATCAGAGTATTTTCCAAACTCACGTTTTTTACACCTTCAGAAGCAGGTAAAATGTGCAGCATTATTAATATGTCCGGACGATGGTCGGCAATATATTTTAAGACTAAACCTGTAAATATTCCCTCCAAGACAGCGATCGGCCATTGGGTGGGAATAAACACAATTAAAATTGCCTGGAAGACTTCCCGAAAAGGATGTGTTCCATGAATGGCCAAGGCTAATTGAGTCGATGTCCCCACATAAATTGCGAGATCTCCAATAAATCCAGCCATAAACCCTGCCCAAAAGAGATTAATCTTAAACCGTCGCAGTCCCCAAAAAAGTGTCCAACCTATAAAGCCCCCAAAAACTCCCATAGTCAGAGTGTTTGCCCCAAGTGTTGTCAAGCCGCCGTGGGAGAAGAAGAGGGCTTGAAATAAGAGGGCGACGAGACTCATTAACACCGTAATAGCCGGTCCCAGCAAAATAGCTCCCAAAGGAGTTCCTCCGGGATGGGAACAGGTTCCGGTCATAGGAACAGGAATTGGCAGGAGCGAAACCAGGAAGATCCCCGCAGTCATAACTCCCACTAATTGCTTCATCATCGGAATTTCTTGACTCTTATTAGCTAGGCTTTTTGCCCCAACTGCAACAAAAGTACCTGCACCAACCCAATACGCCAGTGCGTAGGGGCCGGGAAGCATTCCCTCAGCTATGTGCATTGTTGCCACCTCCTTTATCATTAACCAAGAATCCTTGCAGACCCTCAAGAAGCTGTTGCATAACGAAGATATCTTTGATCGCGACCCGAATAAAATTGCCCGGCAGACCTGCAAAGCTGGCACAGTCTCGCACAAGAATCCCTGAACGTCCTAAATGCTGAATTAATGGTTCTGGCGTCTGGTTCAATACCTCGATCAAAGCAAAATTGACAGATGTCGGCCAAAGTTTTAGGTCTAAAAATTCAGCTAAGGCAAATTCTCGGTAAAAATACAATCGACTCTCCCTCAATTTTTCTCGCACTTCATCCGGAAACCCTGAATCTTCGAGGGCTGTGATCCCGGCATGCTGGGCAAGAACATTCACAGACCAAGGATCGCGGTACTGCTCAAAATTAGCTATTAAGGACTGTGATGCAAAGACCGTGCCCAAACGTAAGCCTGGTATACTGTAAAACTTGGTTAAAGAGTAGAGAACCATGAGATGCTCGTTGGCAGCTAAATAGCTGCGAGCCGAATGACGATCCTCATCTGGCAAAAAATCAAGGAAAGACTCATCAAAGAGAATTCTACACCCGATTTCTTTAGTTAAGTTTAGAATTCGTTCAAAGGTGTCTTTTTCAAGGACACTACCCGTTGGATTATGGGGAGAGCAAAGAAAGAGTAAGTCACACCCTTTGAGGAGTTCACTCCAGATCGGGTCACTATCACCCTCAGATCTGGGGTTTTCGCTTTCTCCGTCCCTTCGATTGAACTTTGCCCAGCCCTCAGGGCCAAGTGGGATATAGTGTACTTCAGCCCCAACCGAACGCGCAGCTCGTTCGTATTCACTAAAGGTGGGAATAGGTATTGCTACTTTCTTCGGTTTCAACGCTTGCACAATGGTGAATATTAATTCACCGGCACCGTTACCAACCATGATCGTTTTCTTAGGTTGTTCCAGATGGTTGGAAAGTTTCTTTCTTAAGGCTAGACTCTCAGGATCCGGATAATAGACAATATCCCCCATGCCCTTTTGCAAGGCAGCCCACACCCCGGGTGGTGGTCCAAAAGGATTGATATTTGCGGAGAGGTCGATAAATGAATCCAAGCCATACAATTCTTGCGCTCTGCGGAGATTTCCACCGTGCATCGTATCACCCCGTATTTTCGATAAATTCTAATTTAGAACCCGAGTTTGGCGACATAAATTTCCAGGCCCTTGCAGCACAAGGGTTACAGCCCTCAACCACTATTGTGTAGTCCTAACTTTTCGAAAATATTAACCCGAAAATATACTTTATTATCAGCATTTGTGGTATAATATTTGTAGTACTAACTGAGTTGCTCTTGGAGGCCACAAATGTTTCTAAAGAAAGTTACCATTAATAAAGAAGGCAAAACCTACAATTATTATAAAATTGTCGCTTCTTATAGAGATAAAGACGGAAAACCTAAGCATCGCCTCATTCAAAACCTTGGTGTCTTGTCTGAAGAGGATGCCACAAGGATGAAAATGATTCTACAGGTTCAGCAGGATGCTGATCTTTCACTAGCTAAAAGTTCCGACATTGTAGTCACAAAGCATTGGGTGTTTCTGCCCATCCTTTTATTACATTCGTTGTGGGAGAACTTCAACTTACATCGATTTTTCACTAATGGATTGCTCACAGAAGCTATGGTTCTCAATCGCTGCATCGAACCTCGAAGCAAAATTCATGTCATGGAATGGGTTCAAGATACGGTTTTACCCGCAATACACCGCAGTTCAGCTGAAATATCTAATTATGCAGTTTATCGCGATTTAGATGACCTGAACAAACGGGAATCTGCCTTGCAGGCTCATATCTATCAGCAACTTCAGCAGTTTGATCCTTCGGTTGGTGAAGGCTTTTTCTATGACATTACTTCAACTTATTTGGAAGGTAGCAAATGTATTATTGCCAAACTAGGATATTCAAGAGATCACCGCTCCGATTTACAACAAATTGTGATCGCCTTAATGGTTACACCCTTAGGTTCTCCTTTCTATTGGAAAGTACTTGAAGGTAACACTCAGGATGTTACCACGCTGCCCGATGTGGTCGAAGACTTGAAAAAACGATTTGGCTTGACCAAATGTCATCTTGTCTTTGATCGTGGCATGGTGTCCGATGATCATTTAAACCTTCTTGAAGAGCAAGAACTCACCTATTTATCAGCGATGGACAAGGATGAGATGGCTTGCCACTCGTTATTTAACGAATTTATGCCCGAGCCCGCTTCAAAAGATGATTATGAGCAGATACTGGCACTTCATGAATTTCAGCCAACGGACGAAAACCAGTTTTTTTATACACGTGAGGGGCGAATAGATCAGCGCCGATTTATTTTCTCATTTGATGTTTCTCGATTTTATGAGGATATCGAATCACGAGAAACGAGAATAGCGCAGGCTATGGCTTGGATTGCTGACAAAAATGCCAGTCTGGCGATTGCCAAGAAGTCGCGTAATAAAGAAGCGATTGAGAGAGATATCAAGAAGATGCTTGCTAAACGAAAACTTAAATCATTACTTCTCGGGACGGTTACGCCTATTGAGGTGACAGTGAATAAAAGCAATAAGACGACAAGAATTGTTCAATCGTTCCAATTATCCGTTGAGATTGATAAGAACAAGGAAATACAGAAAAGACGATTGGACGGAATAACCTGTTTTATTACAAACGATATGACCATCCCACAAGAACAAGTGATTCAAAAGTATCGAGAGAAAAACAAGATTGAAGAAGCTTTTCGAGAGATGAAATCACAACTTGCATTACGTCCCATCTATTTGACACGGCCAGAGCGAGTGAAAGCCCATGTGACCATCTGCATCTTAGCTTACTTGCTGATAAACTCAATCGAGATGATGCTCAGGAAAGCGGAAATCACACAGTCGTCTGAAGAACTGCTGCGACAAGTGAGTAGCTGTCGATTAAATCAGGTTGGGTTAAAAAATTCTTCTCAACGTTCATTAACTATTACAGAGATGACTGACCAGCAGGAAAAATTGGTCAAATTATTTAGTTGTGAAAAAATGATGAAGCCGAAAGTGATTAACCAGTTCAATAATTTCTTACTGTAAAACATGTTGTAGTGACAAAACGCTTTCTTACGCATGGTCTAAAGCCTTGCTACGCCTGGGTCTGGAAAAAAATGTCGCCAAACTCGGGTTATAACAGAAAAAGAATAAGAACGATCAAAGCAAGAAGCCCTAATGTACCTAAAGTAACGACAATGCCAAGGGTCATTGGGGTAACTCGTTCTAAGAGTCCATTTGAGAAAAAGGCAATGAAGAAAAAGAAGGTAATTGCTAAAATGCCTGCTCCAAGGGCTGGGGACTGCAAAAAGGTTATGGCACGTGCAAAACCATAATCCCATACCTCAGGATTCTTGGGATCCAGGGACGGATTGGGACAAGGGAAAGAACCGGAGGGGCATGCACCGGGTGGAATTGAGGAGTATCCTAGTGAAAACGGCGAAGGAGAGGGGGAATTATTTGATGAGATTTGGGTTGACACTCGAGAACCCTCCCTTCGAATCTGGTATTCTAAAGACTAGACTTTGGTACAACCACTCCGTTGGTAGCTGCTCCGGCACGTTCGATAAAGAACTGTGCGATGGTGGCGCCAAGCGCTATAATTAGGTTACCAGGTACTCCCGGAACCTCAAGTAAGGGGACACTGAATGAAGTATCTGGACTACCGTCAAAAGGGGCAAAGGGTGCGGAGATAATCAGCGAAACACTCAAATTATCAGGGAATAGCGGCTCGTCGTCTCCAAGAGGGCCAAAACCTTGTCCGGGAACGGATTGTAAAGGTGAAGGCAGGGGTACTTGCCCCATGAGGGTGGCTTGCATAAGTTGGGTCAGTTGAGGCATGGTCAGAGTCACGGGGTAAACATCTGAGGGAGTACAAGAGAGGTTGGGGGGATGTGCTAAGGATCGTTTAAAGAGAAACGCCATTAGGACATCTAAACCAGCAACAATCATGGCCGCAAAATGAAGGTTTGTTTTAGCCAAAGGAAATATGAGTGCACTGACGGGACTAAAGAGTAAATTGCGTCGAATGGGAGTTGAGACTAAGATAGAAAAAGAGAAAGGAGTTGCCGGCAACGGGGGTGCACAGTCATGTCGGTTGATCACGGCGCTCCTCCTTTCAAATCCACAAAACTTACTTAAAAAACGATTAAAACCATGTGCAAATAGTGACCCAGGCGCCTAATAGGATGACAATCAAGAACGCGATTAGAGTTACGGGATGCGTGATATCGTTAATAATATGGGGCCTAAGATAGCCTTGCGGTGGCACTCTGTATCACACTTCCTTTACGATTTGAAGCCTGGAGGGAGTTTAATTCCTTGTAACATTTCAGGCGAGATTTGCATCTTTTCCAAGGGATTTCCACCACTGATTTTATCAAGGATCTGTTGTGCCATGCCTTTTAACTCTTCCGGAATGGGAAGGTCATTGGCCGATGGCATACCATGCATTGCAGTCGTTAAGGTCAGATTAACCATAGCCATAAGCTTTTCATAATTTTGCTGTTGAATAAAATAAGCTTTGATGAGAGGATATTTATTCATAAGACGGATCTTAAGATCAAGCAGCGCTAACGAATCTTTTTCTGGTACGACCTTGCTGATCATTTGTGTAGTTACAATTCCGCGTTCTTTTTCCTGGTACTGGCTAAAGGCCTCCCGGCTTTGAGTATCGGCCATAATCGACGCTTCTGCTGCTTTTAAAGCCTGAATCTCAGGGGTCTGTGACAGGGCCTCCCCTAATTCCCGAGCCTTGTTAATGTAATTCATAAAGGCTACCTCCTTTTTTCCTTATACAAAATATGCGTTGCAAGGCATACTGGTGTATAATGTCTAGCATTTGACAAGTGAGAATAAGTTGTATTTTGGCATTTTGGTATGTTAGAAGGAAAGTGACGAATGATGTAGAATATTTTATGGAAGGAGGTAGGATCATATGCGGACGTATCGATTGGAAATACGCTTAATTCAAGTGGCAGTTGCGCTAGCTCTAATTGTATTGACCACAGGATATTTTGGATTATGGGGTCCAAGTAGCAAAGTTCCTGTGGGAGAAACGGTACCTGGGGTTACGGTAACCAATACTGTACCAACGCTGAGCAATTCAAAGATAGTCGCTTTGGGAGATTCATTTACCTTAGGATATCCCTTAGATCCGGCGAATTCCTGGACTCAACGTACAGCGGAGGTCCTAGAGGTAACTGTGGTCAATAAGGGAAAAGTGAGACAAACAGCGAAAGACCTACTTGATCGGTTTGACACTGACGTTGTGGCAGAGAAGCCAGGTAGGGTTATTATCTTCGCAGGAATTGGAGATGCCCTTCAGGAAGTGCCTCTCAAAGACGTCCAAACTAATATAACTGGAATCGTGGAAAAGGCCAAATCAAATCATATCATCCCTGTCCTGGCCCTTCCGATCGGGTATCCCGGGGTTCAAAAAAGTATTCAAGAAACAAGAGAATGGGAAATGACTTACGCTCAGGAGCAAAAAATCCTGATGTTAGATTTTTCAACTGTGCTGTTTGACACGGAGGGAAAATACTTAGATGGCTTAACCATAGATGGGAAGTATCCTAATGCCAAGGGATACAAAGCAATGGGGGACTATGCTGCACGAATTCTAAAGTAAGAATAACCCTCCTTGCGTGAGAGAGCACTCGCAAATCGTACAAGTCGAGTACAAGTCCGAGAACCGTCCTCAAGCTTGCATAAACGCAAACAGCCTCTTCGAAGAACTAACACGTTCCAAACCCTCGCCGACCCACAAGCCCAGAGGAAGTTTCTTAGCTTAGAGAGCATGTGAGAGGAATTGCGTCAATGAGCGCAGAGGATATAGCGTTAAGAAACTCAACGGTTCACATGCAGAAAGCCCAGAGGTTTTGAGTTTTAGCCATATCCTCAAGCGAATAGCAATGGAACGAGTGCGAACGTGCTAAGACACTTCCTCCCACTTCCTCTCTAAGCCGGCAGCAATATACTAATCAACGCAAATAAAACAAATCCCACGGTTCCACCCAACAGTGCATAATGAGGGTGCCGTTCGCGGGAGAGGGGCAACAGTTCAGAAAAAACGAGAAACAGCATCGCACCTGCGGCAAAGGATAGAAAAAACGTGAGAGAGTTTTTCACACCTGCGAGGGCGAAGAGTCCGAGCAAGGCACCGAGCGGGGTGAAAAAGGCAATTCCAATGTTGAGGAGGAGAATTTTCCACCAACGAATGCGGGCCATGATTAACGGTGCGGTCGTGGCCATTCCCTCCGGGAGATTGTGCAACGTAATACCTATTGAGATAAGGAAGCCTAAGCCTGGTGCAGCTTCTTGGCTGACGGCAATAGCCATGCCTTCAGGGATATCGTGAAGCGCGATTCCCGTCGCGATCAGAAGACCGATCCTTTTTAAACGTTGACGTCGAGATAAAGGGAGCCTGTTATCTGAAGTATTGAGACGATTGTCAGCAAGGTACATGAAGAGGATACCTAGGGAAATTCCGAAACCGACTTGAAGTGGGGGTCCGATCTTCCAAGCATTCGGAAGCAAATCGACGAACACGACCGCCAGCATCACCCCTCCAGCCCCGGCTAAGAAGGAGGCTAGGATGCGCTCTTTTGGCTTGCCAAACACGAGAACAAGTAGACTTCCAAACGTAGTTGCCAGCCCAGCAATCATACTTATCCAGAGAATTTCAGACATCTCATGCATCGGGAGGAGCTCCTTTCTACAACATCACGATATCCATATTTATGGCTCACAGCCATGCATTATACAACGATCGGGTTGTCTTCGCTCAATATAATTTTATAAATAAATGAGGAGAAGCTGTTAAGGCATTTAGGCCCTAACGGCTTCTCTTTAGTTCACGGTAAGTAAGAACTTGTACTATATTTACAAACAAAGCATAAGTTAATTTAAGAAGTGATTTACTAAACTATCCTAAAAATCCGTCTGAGGAAGGGGCAGGAAAAATGAGACTAAAGGTCCGTGATCGTTTAATGATTGGGGTTGTTTTCCTCAGCATAATTCTTGTGACAGGCTGTGGAACGCTAGAGAAGTTAGTCCAAAAGGAGGGAAACTCAAGTTCTATTGCAGATTGGATCGGTGTGAGTGGGGATAAAAACGCAAGCCTTCCTGCAACAACAATCCCTAGTGAGGGAAAAACGGTAGCGCTTTATTTTGCGGATGTAACTGGGAAATTTCTGGTAAAAGAAGAACGAATGTTGCCTAAAACGGTAAGCTTAGCGAGAGAGACGGTTAATCAGTGGTTGAAAGGACCAACTGCAAAAGGGAAAATGCAGAATTCTGTTTCTACAGCCACAACTCTTTTGGATATAGCGATTAAGGACAGTGTCGTTATTGTCGATTTAAGTAAAGAGTTTCTTATCTCAAATTCTAAGGTTTCCCCAGAAGTGGCACTATACGGACTCGTCAACACCTTGACCCAGTTTTCGACGATCAGCCAAGTCCAGATTCGTATCGAGGGAAAGCCTATTACCAAGTATGGGATAATCGATGCGTCACAGCTAAAATACAAAGCGAGCCTAGTTAAAGGGGCTGTTTCTGAAAACACATCTGTCCCAAGTCTAGGGACTAACAACGCCTCTGGCTTAGGGGTAGTTGTACCAAGTAGTAGTAGCCTCAGTAACGGAGCACTTCCTAATTCTCCCAGCTCAATCAACCTCTTCAATTTCCCCCCTAGCTCCACCTAAGAGGGTGACGGTCCGTGAGGACGCAACAACGGTTCTTGGTTCCATTTAATGGACCCAGGGGCCGTTTTCCGTTCCCCCAACTCCCTTCGTGATATTTAGTGATGTACAAGCTGCTAATTTATGTTAAAATAAATTAAATGGCTAATGGGGGGACATGAAAGATGGCACCTACCGAAGAATTGACAAAACAGTTAGAGGAAACCTTAAGACAGGCCGATACTATTTTGTTCAAGCGCGGTCGATCGATTCTAATGGACATGGAGATTTCTGCACTTCAGTTCAATGCACTCTTAACCATTCGAGAATTTGGGTCCTTAACGATGGGAGATTTGTGTAAGAACTTATTTGTAGCTTGCAGCACAGCGACTGACTTAGCTGACAGGATGGAACGGTCTGAACTTGTTGAACGGGTGCGGGATGACAAAGATCGAAGAGTAGTCAAGCTGCACTTATTGGCGAGAGGAAATCAAGTTCTTGAAGCAGTGATTGCAGAGCGCCAGAACTTCCTCGGGGAAGTGCTTAGGGATTATACAGATGAGGAATACGAAGAATTGTTACATGGTTTGCATCTCCTGACCCAGCGGATGGAGTTGAAATAGTCGTAAAAATTGCCCTCGTTTAAGATAGCTTAAGCGAGGGTATTCTTCTTATTATAATAGATTCTTGAAATCTCCATAAAATCTTGAGAACTTCCTTAACTACATCAGAAATTTTACCGCTATACTTATGAGAAGGTACAAATTACAACAGTAAGGAGAGAAGGCGATGACTACCCGCTGAAGACGATAGGGGGTGCTCTCGCCGAACGCTTATGAAACTAGTTTTAGTGGATGATGAACCAGAAATATTAACCCTCGTTAAAGATTACCTTTCCCGGGAAGGATTTATGGTCTTAACGGCGGTCAACGGTCTTGATGGCATGCAGCTCATTGAACGGGAAAAACCAGATCTAGTGCTGTTGGATTGGATGCTTCCTGGAATGAGTGGACTGGAAATGTGCAAACGCTTGCGTGAGACAAGTACGATCCCAATCATAATGCTAACTGCAAAATCTGAAGAAATCGATCGCGTCTTGGGCTTAGAATTCGGTGCGGACGATTATATTGTCAAACCTTTTAGCCTGCGGGAATTGGCGGCACGGATCAAAACTGTACTACGGCGTTCCTCTGGAACTTCACAGGAAACAACCTCTTCCCTCTTAATTCGAGGCGAACTGAGTCTGGATGTCTCAAGTCATAAAGTACAGAAAAGGGGGCAGGAGATATTTTTAACCCCTACGGAATTCAATATTCTCCATTTGCTTGCTTCACGTCCTGGTACGGTTTATAGCCGTTTGCAACTCTTGCGTCAGGCGATGGGGGAGGAATATCTCTATTATGAGCGCTCGATTGATACTCATGTCTCAAATTTGCGCAAGAAAATAGAAGATAATCCAAGCGACCCCAAATATGTAGAAACAGTATTTGGGGTAGGGTATCGGTTTGGTGAAGACCTGTGACCCTGCGGCGTAAGTTTATTATCGCACTCATAAGTATGGTTTTCTTCATGGCGATTGTTTTTACTACAATTGCCTTAGTATCGACCCAAGCTTTACTCGGACATGCTGAAACTTATGTACAGCAAGCCTATGGCGAGAGTTGGAATCGGCTCTTAAGTGGTTATTATGAGGCGCATGGTAGCTGGGGTGGAGTTCAAGGCTACGTAAAGAAAATTATTGAGGAGCCTGAACGAAGATTTGGGGCCATGATAGGGCAAAATGAATCGGTGCGAATTTTGATTTTGCCGGATTCAAAGTTTAATTTTCGACCTCCCCGCGAAATCCCACGCTTTTGGGTGTTTGATTTAGACCGTAAAGTTGTCAGTGACTCACTAAATAAAGACGTTGGGAGACATCTTTCCCAATTTCCTTCAGACACAAAAATCACAAAACTATGGACTGAAATCAAAGTCAAAAATCAGACAGTGGGCTATTACTGGCAAGATAATCGCCTTATCAATGCCAGTAATACTAAACTTGCCAAGACCATTGGAACCTCGATCGTTCAAGCCATGCTCATCGGCTTGGTTATCACGTCTCTAGTGGCACTTCTTTTGGGGATGCTACTGACTCGTCATTTTACAAAGCCCTTAAACCATTTGATGGAAGCCGTCCGGAAGGTAGGGAAAGGAGATCTTTCCTCACGAGTTAACGTGGAGGGCAACGGAGATATAGCGATCTTGGCCCAAGACTTCAACCGGATGACGGAACAATTGACCCGCAATGAGGAAGTAAGGCGCAACATGGTGGCAGATATTGCTCATGAATTGCGAACTCCTCTGGCGGTCATTCTCGGGAAATTAGAATCGATTCAGGAAGGGGTTCTCCCCTCTACACCAGAAACTATTCTTCCCATTCAGGATGAGACTCTGCGACTCATTCGCTTGGTTCGGGATCTTCAGCAGTTAAGCCTAGCAGAAGCCGGTAAACTACCGATGGCTTTTAAAACAGTTAATCTCAGGCTATTATTGGAACGAATAACTGAACAGTTTGCCATTGAATTTGAAGAACGAAAGTTAACTGTTGAAATTATAGGGTATGCCCCAGAAATTATTGGCGACCCAGATCGTTTGACCCAAGTCTTGGTTAATTTAATTGGGAATGCTCTTTTGCATACGCCACCTGGCGGATCTCTCCGTTTATTACTCGACGAGGCTGAAAGGTCTGTCGATGACGGAACACTCATCACGGAGAGCAAGCATCGCTTGCGGGATGTTTTCCGACGCAAGGGAGAAAAAGCAGAAAGAGCGGAAATCACCAAACAAGCGGATGGTTTATGTTCCAGTGACTGGGTACAAGTCATTGTTGAAGATTCTGGAGAGGGTATTCCAGAACAAGAACTGGAGTATATCTTTAACCGTTTTTATCGTGTAGATAAAGCTCGAGAGCGGGAGAGCGGAGGAACAGGACTAGGACTTGCTATCGCTCGGGAGTTTATTCAGGCCCATGGTGGCTCCATTCAAGTCGAGAGCAAATCTGGCGTCGGAAGCCGTTTTAAGATTACATTGCCCGTAAAACCAAAAGCTATATAGAAGTAACGCCTTAACAAGATCTTAAGATGTTCTTCGTTCTTTGACCATAAGACTGTGTTATTCTTAGCAAGAATTATTCAGTGGCGTCATTTAGATTACTGTCTTTTATGAGAAATGAGATAATCGGCCTTACGCCCTAAGAATGAAGATCGTAGAGTAGCTGCATTAGATGCTCTGAAGGATCGAAGGGGCAGGAAGAAAGATAGAGAAGAGTTAACGCTAGAGGATAAAATTAAGCTTGAAATGAAGAAACTGAAGGCAGACAATGAGAGGCTTAGAGCGTTAGAGCAAGTCGGGAGAAAAGGAGCAAGAGTATGAATAAAAAATGGGTGACAATTGGTGTCATAGGGGTCTTGGTCATGGGAGGCGGATATTGGGGTTATAAAAAGTTCACAGCAAAACCCGCTGTGGCCTCCAACATTACTGCGAAAGCAAAAATGGGAAACGTGAGCAAACTGATTACAGCAACTGGAACGGTTAGCTTTCCCCACTCGATTCCTTTGACTTTTCCAGAAAAGGGGCGGATCGTGGAACTTAATATCCAACCGGGTGATTCCGTGAAAGCCGGGCAAGTGCTGGCGAAGATGGATGATACCAAGCTTCAGACCGCCGTGTTACAACAAGAGGCAAACCTAACATCCGCTCAATCTAAACTTCAAATTCTTCAAGATGGATTCAATGCTCAAACGAAAGCCCAGGCTGAGGCAGCTCTAGCTAAAGCACTACAGAATTTAACCACCGCTCAGCAAAATGCTGATCCTGGTTATTTAGCAAACCAGGTCTTACTGGCCAATCAGAATGTTAAACTGACGAGTGATGCCTTAGCCAAGGCTCAGCAGAGTGGAAATACGTCATCCCTACAATCTGCGCAAAATTCATTGGCCCAAGTCATAGCTGCTTTAACCACGGCTGAAAATGCCCAAAATGGAGGAGCTGCTCTCGCCTTATCTTCTGCTCAGGCGGATGTAACGTCGGCTCAATATCAAGTCGATAAACAAGCGGATGGACCAAAATCCGGAGATCTTCAATCGGCACAAGCCAGTATTGCCATAGCACAGGTCCAGCTTGCCAGTGCACAAACCGATTTAATAAATGCCACAATAATTGCACCAACAGACGCCACGGTTGTCAGTTCACCACTTCAACTGTACGAATATACCAACGATAATTCAATCATTACCCTTACTCCGACTGGAAGCAATTTCCAAGTAGAGGCGATGATTGATCAGGCGGATATTGCGCAGGTGGAAGTTGGTCAGAAAGTGGATATCACCCTTGACGCGTACCCGGATGAACATAGCAGTGGGATTGTGAGCTTAGTGGCCCTTCAAGGGACGACAGCTTCCAATGTTACAACGTTTAAAGTCACAGTCTCTGTAGAACAGGCCAGCGATAAACTTCGTTCAGGGATGAATGCTAATCTTGACATTATTGTAGCAGAAGCTAAAGATGTGCTGACGGTACCTAGTGAAGCGATCAAAACCAGAGGGACTCAAAAAGGCGTCACGGTTCCCGCGACTTCGGCTGAAGGTAGTAATGGACAAATAGCTTCAGACACTAAACCGAAAACAAATTCTCAGAGCGCGGCGAACTCTGGTAGTGGTGCACAAAACGGAGCAAGTCTGCAATTTATCCCGGTGGAATTTGGTTTGGATGATGGAACTAATGTAGAAATTAAAAGCGGTATCAAAGAGGGGCAAGAAGTTGTCACCGCGGTTAGTACGTCGGCAACAACTAAAGCAACTACCGGTGGATTTAGTTTAGGCGGCGGCGGAAATAGGGCGACCATGGGTAGTCCTCCGAGATAAATAATTTGATAGTTCCTGCAGCTCGAACCAGACAAATGGATTGTCGTTCAAAGGTGGCAGCACGGAATACTCAGTTAAACTTGCTTTGACGGATACGTCAGGAGGAGTATTATTTGATAAATCTCAAAGGAATCAAAAAGATCTATGCTAACGGTGATATAAAAGTTGCGGCTTTAGGTGGGGTGGACCTTCACGTAGGAGCCGGTGAATTTGTAGCCATTATGGGACCCTCGGGTTCGGGCAAGTCGACGATGATGAATATTTTAGGATGCCTGGATACACCGACAGAAGGTGAGTATTATCTCGACGGTACCGATGTCGCGAAGGCCAGTGGTGATGATTTATCCGTCATTCGCAATCGCAAGATTGGGTTTGTCTTTCAAGGCTTTAATCTTCTGCCCCGAACCATGGCTGTCGAAAATGTCGAACTACCCATGCTCTATGCAGGAATGGGAGGTAAAGAAAGACGTTCTCGTGCCATCGCTGCCTTAGAATCAGTGGGCCTGGGTGATCGGATTCATCACCGTCCCAAAGAACTATCGGGTGGGCAGCAACAAAGAGTGGCCATCGCTCGAGCGCTCGTGACTAAGCCAGCTATCATTTTAGCGGATGAGCCCACTGGGAACTTGGACAGTCGCTCCAGTGAAGAGGTCATGGCGATCTTTCAGGGACTGCATGCCTCAGGAAATACGATTATTATTGTAACGCACGAACCAGATATTGCTGAATTTACTGAGCGAATTGTGCGTTTCCGTGACGGTCACATTGAAGGGGACGAAAAGGTAAAAAATCCTCGTAAAGCACAAGCCCAGGTCCTCGAGGAAGGAGTGGCAGAGTGAACTTTTTAGAAAGTATCCGAGTCTCTCTTAGGGCTTTGCGAGCTAATAAGCTGCGGTCAGCCTTGACCATGCTGGGAATTATTATCGGAGTGGCGGCTGTGATTGCCATGGTCGGAATAGGAAATGGGGCAACCGCTTCGATCACTTCCCAGATTCAGGGCATGGGCTCGAATCTACTTACTATTAGCGCGGGACAATCAAATTCCGGAGGGGTTAATGGGGGGGCAGGTAGCTCAGTCAGCTTAAGCATGACCGATGTTGACAAGATTGCGGAAGGATCTGCCGTTAAAGCGGTAGCCCCGCTTTCTAGTACTAATGCGCAAGTGGTCTTAGGTTCTGGAAATACCTCTACGAGCATCATCGGTACCACAGAGGGCTATGAAATAATTAAAAATGTCACAATGGCCCGTGGTCGTTATATCACGGAAGCGGACGTGAATAGCAGTGCAAGGGTCGCAGTGCTCGGTCCGACGGTTGTGGAAAATCTCATGGGGGATGCCAACGCTAATATCATTGGCAAGAACATCAAAATAAATAACGTACCCTTTCAAGTCATTGGGGTGACAACGGCTACAGGGTCTACCGGATTTCAGAGCAGTGACGATATGATTACAGCACCTATCACAACCGTTCAGGCGCGTTTAATCGGCAGGAAAACCTTACGAAATATTTTAGTCTCGGCCTCCTCCGAGGACCTTATGCAAACAGCACAAGATGAGATTACGGTAACGTTGCGAAAAACTCATAAGATCCAGGAGGGCAAAGATAACGACTTTAGGGTACAGAATCAGGCTGATATGTTAGCAACCATGCAAAGTGTCACCCAAACCTTAACCATGCTCTTGGGCGGGATTGCAGGCATATCCCTGTTGGTCGGGGGAATTGGCATCATGAATATCATGCTCGTTTCAGTCACCGAACGAACCCGAGAGATTGGAATCCGGAAAGCCATCGGGGCAAAAAGCGGGGATATTCTCATGCAGTTTCTCATCGAAGCGGTCGTACTCAGTATCTTAGGTGGAGGTATAGGCATTGCCCTAGGTTATGGAGGATCAAGCCTGGCAGGAAAGGCCTTAGCAATGGATACCAGTATTTCCGTGTCCTCAGTGTTGATGGCTTTTGGCTTCTCTGCCGCAATCGGCATTATATTCGGGGTCTTCCCGGCACGAAAGGCCGCGGCAATGGACCCGATTGATGCTTTAAGATACGAATAAGGTCTTTGAAAGTAAGGGGCCATTGCACGTTCACACACGTTCACGTTCACTCGCTCGTTGGATGCTGAAGCTATCACTGCCAACCTCTGGGTAGCGCAAGATGTGAACCTAGGCGTGATAATGCTTCAGCATCAGCACTCGCTTTACCGTGAACTTCACTGATGTGTTCACTTAGTAATGTCCCTTAGTTTCTGGTCAGACGGTGCTAGGAACGACTTGCATTTGATCTAAGGAACTCGAAGAACTGTTAAGCAGGATAAGGAGTTGCAAGCGGAGCACGGTTTATTGAGTGTCAGAAAGAATGCAAGTGAAGAACCGTCCCTGACTTGCACTGACTTGCGGAGGATAGCCGAAATTAGGGAGGAGAAATATTATATGGGGAAAAGGAAGCAGACCCAAAAGGTTTTGAGTTTACTGATGATGGTATTTTTGCTGTTGGGAATGATTCCGGGGGTGGCTTCAGCGGCCACGAGTGATGATCCTAGTACATGGCTCGGCTGGCTCAACTTTGCGACCAGCGAAGATTCTAGACTGATTGCCGGAGAAGCAGGTAATATAAATGTTCAACTTTGGGATAATAAGTCCGACCCTTTTACTGGATCTGTGGGAAGCGCTACCATCACAGATGCTCAGGGAGTTGATAAGTTATTTCAAGTTTCTGGGTCAGCAGGACATTATACGATTTCCAACGTTACGTTAGAAACTGCTGGTGAGTATCAGTTAGTTATACGCCAAGGAGCTTCGGGTACAGCTTTAGCCGCTGGAACTATTACAGTGCTGAATGCTACGACAATTATTACAGATTCTCTTGTTATCAACAAGAATAATACTATTAGAGTTAAGGTAACGGATACGGAAGGCAACCCATTGGGCCGTAAATCTGGAACTGTAGACGGAACGCTACTTGGGGCATCCGCAGTATCTTTTACAACTCTCAGTGATGGGACGTTTACGTTTAGTATGACACCCTCTCTATATGGTTCAGCGAACATCGTTTTCGCCGGTCATGTGATCGGTTCGATCCCGGTAGTTCCTGCCTATACTCAAAATGCGCGTATTGGAGGGACGGCGGAAGATAATGTTGCTCTCTCAGTTGAGGTTGCCCAAAGCGGTTGGACGATGGGGGCTCCTTATGTGATTCTGGCACGAGATGATCAATTCTCTGATGCTCTTGCTGCGGCCCCACTCTCTAAAAGGCTCGATGCGCCGATTCTAATGACAAAATCGACAAAGTTAGATGATCGGACTTTGGCCGCAATTCGTACTTTGGGCGCTCAGTATGTTTACATCGTCGGTGGAACAGTCGCAATTTCGCAAGGCATCCAGGATACCTTGAGTAACGAGTTTACTGTTACTCGGATTGCTGGATTACAAGGATATGATACGGCTGCGCTTATCTCCTCTAATGTAGGGATTGATCTCACTCGCACCGTATATATTGCCAATGGGCATGCAATCCCAGATGCCATCGCGATCAGCGCTTTTGCTGCGGAGCAAGGGAGCCCGATTTTGCTTACAGATAGAGATCAACTGCCTCCTTCTACAATTCAGGCATTGACAGATCTCAAGGCTAGTAACGTTATTTTGCTTGGCGGGACAGCCGTTATTGGTGATTCCGTGGAAGATGAGCTACAGGCTAAGTATTTAGTCAAACGTTGGGGTGGATATGACCGTTACGATACTCAGAATATCATCTTTCAAAATCTTTTCAACAACTCGCAGGTTCCTCAGTCCCCGCTTTACTTTACATCAGGGCTAGTTCGTCAGGATGATGTTAACTCGGGAAACCCCTATGCGGGCGCTTTGTTAACAGCCGCATTAGCAGCTAAAAAAGGAGGCTTTGTTGCAATGCTCCCTCCAAATACCGTTCCATCGAGTCTGAACTATTTCTTGCTTTTCAATAAAGGGTATATTTCAAAGTCAGCAGTTGTAGGCAATAATAGTGGAGTCTCGTATTATCTCGAGCAACAACTCCAGCAAATATTGAACCACTAAAAACTTAAATAACTAAACAACTTAAACAACGAAGTAGGGAAGCATAACCAAGGGGCAGTAACAAACTAGTTAAAGAAGTTTGTTACTGCCCCATTTTGTTCAATATTCTCTATACAAGATTATAAATCATTTCATAAGATGTAGGATCGATTTTCCTGTGAATGATCGATATCTTTCTTCCTCATACGTTGAAAAGGAAGAAGTGTATCACTAACTACTAAGTTACTCATAATATTTATTGATAGGACCTAGCCAAAGAAGGAATACCCTAAAGAATAGAGAAGTATAATAGTTATTGGACTAATTAACCAGACCAAAAAGGATTAAGCCAAATAGAACGATTAAAACTCTGCTTAGTTTTCTATAACAAGGATTTCAGGAATAAGAGAAGAGGGATATTAATGGATTTGGATCGAAAAAGCGGAGTACCGTATTACATCCAGCTTAAGGAGCAGATCCGACAACGAATTACCCAAGGGATTTGGACTGCAGGGATGAAACTTCCACCAGAACGGGAGTTGGCCAAAAGTTTAGCTGTTAGCCGAAATACTGTCAGCCAAGCTTATAAGGAACTGGAGAGTGAAGGGATTTTAAGTTCGGCAAGGGGTAAAGGGACCTTCGTTGAGGATACTTCGCAAATCCTTCAGCAGGAGGGTCGAAAGGAGAAAGTCCTCCGGATCGTTGATTTGGCCATGGAAGAGGCAGTTGGACTCGGGTTTTCCATCGATGACTTTGTGTCGTTTGTTCATGTACGGGGAATGGAAAAGAAAGAGCTTCTTTCACGACTGAAAGTGGCTTTCCTCGTCACGAACCCTGAACAACTTGTGGAAGTCAATTGGAATCTCGGTTCAGGAGTAAGCCTTTTACCGATCTTGCTTTCTGAACTCCAGGAATCCCCGCGAGCTCAGGATCGTTTGGCCGGAATGGATATGGCGATCACGGGAGTGACTCATCTTGCGGAAGTCAAGATTCTTCTGGGTAAACTGGGCATCCCAATCTTGGGGATTTCTATGCAGCCCAAACTGGATACGATTGTGCGTATTGCCAAGTTATCCATGGGGCGTGGATTAGCTTTAGTCTGTGAAAGTCAGCAATTTGCTGAAAAAGTTAAAGGGGCGCTTAGGCAAGCCGGTTTGTACCCAGTGCTGAAAACCCTAATTCAACCAGATGAGGCGAGGTTAAATCAGGTTTTGCCGGAATGTGGAGCCGTAATCCTAGCTCCGAGGCTTCGATTCCGGGTTGAAAAAGTGCTCCCGCAAAATATGGAGTGTATCGAGTTTCGCTTTGAACCGGATGCTGGGAGTCTTAATCTCATAAGAGGACTTTTGCTGGAATTAAAGGGGGAGAAGTTTTGAAAAAGCAGCGCGTAATCGGAATGTTCGACTCGGGAGTGGGTGGTCTTACCGTGATGAAAGAGATTCTGGAGCGATTACTCGATGTCCGAATCGTTTATTATGGAGATACTGCCCGGGTACCCTATGGAAACCGCTCTCGAGAGGAATTAATCCGTTTTGGAGAAGAGATTGTCACGTTTCTGATCGGACAAGGGGCAGAGGTGATTGTCGTAGCTTGTAATAGCAGTTCGGCAACCGCGCTTCCTATTCTACGAGATCGATTTGATATCCCAATGGTTGGTATGGTCGAACCGGGAGCACGCTTGGCAGTGGAAAAAACTATCGCTGGAAGAATAGGGCTGATTGCGACGGAAACTACCGTGCGCAGCAAAGCCTATGCGTCCGGGGTGAGTCGAGCCCTGGCAAAAGGAAGCTTACCTGATGACTTAGAACTTAGAGACGCTTGGCAGCAAGGAGAACAGGCTATCGCCTTAGTTAAAGCTCAAGGTTGCCCTCTCTTTGTACCTTTAATTGAAGCTGGTTTGGCGAATTCAGCAGAAGCACGTGGCATTGCCAAAACTTATTTAGCTCCGTTAAAAGCGGCGGGTGTGGATACTCTTATTCTGGGATGTACTCATTATCCTTTTCTTGAATCCGTCATCAGGGAGACCTTGGGAGAAGATGTGTTGATTGTGGACCCAGCTTTGGCAGTGGTCAAAGAGCTTGAGATATTACTTCAGCATCTAGACGATTGGGAACGATCGGGATTGATTGAGTCACCTACTTCATCGGTCTTAGGGAAAAAACATTGGCGGGCTCGTTATTTTGTGAGTGGAGATCCAGGGCTTTTTCGGCAAGTGGGTAATACACTCCTCCAAGAACAGATCGATCATGTAGAACAAGTCATTTTAGGTGAGTGAGGTTTTAGGGGAGTAATTTAAGAAAGAAAGCGACCAGGAGGAATGGATTTTGGAACAAAAAACCTTGGTCTTAGGGGTCATTGGAGCGGATGTTCATGCTGTGGGAAATCGAATCTTGGATTATGCCTTTACACAAGCGGGGTTTAAAGTGATCAATATTGGAGTACTCGCGACTCAGGAAGAGTTCATCCATGCAGCCATCGAAACGAATGCCGATGTTTTGCTGGTTTCATCTCTGTACGGACACGGGGAAATGGATTGCCGAGGTTTGCGTGAGAAGTGTCAGGAGACAGGAATAGGTAATATTCGTATGTATGTCGGAGGTAACTTGGTATGTGGGAAACAGGACTTTGAATCTGTCAAAGAACGATTTTTAGCGATGGGTTTTGACCGGGTTTATCCACCAGGAACGATGCCAGAGACACCGATCGAGGATTTACGTAAAGATTTAGGTATTTAGGAGTGGATTAAAGGGGGGGAACGGACCTTGCAAGCAGTCCTTCTCATAGATTTTGGCAGTACGTTTACGAAAGTGACCATTGTAGACCTTGATTCGGAGGAGATAGTGGGGACGGCCAGAGCGGGTACAACCATTGAAACTAGTATTATGGAGGGTTTAAAGGCAGCCTTAGCTCAGATTCCTGAGCCTGCAGGCGGTTGGAATTTTGCTCGCAAGCTGGCTTGCAGTAGTGCGGCCGGTGGGTTAAAAATGATTGCCAGTGGGTTGGTTAAAGAACTTACTGCCGAAGCAGCCAGACGAGCAGCCCTCGGAGCGGGTGCTCGAGTGCTTCAAGTTTTTAGCTACGAACTGACGCCAGCTGATCTGAATAGAATTATTAGTTATAAACCAGATATCCTCTTGTTAGCGGGAGGAACGGATGGGGGTAATAAGGAAGTCCTCTTAAAAAATGCAGAAATGCTGGGCAAGCTTCCCCAAAGCCTTCCTGTTGTGATTGCGGGAAATAAGGTAGCGGCTGCCCAGGCTGCAGAAATCCTGCGCAAACGGCATAGTCCTGTAGTTGTAGCAGACAATGTGATGCCAGAGCTCGGCGTCTTGTCAGTAGAATCTGCCCGTTTAGCGATTAGGGATGTGTTCTTAACCCACATCATTCAGGCCAAGGGATTAGACACAGCCGAGGAATTTCTGGAACGGATTATGATGCCGACACCAGCGGCGGTGCTTTCAGCAGCAGAACTTCTGGCTCAGGGACATGGTTCTGAACAGGGGATGGGCGAACTCATGATTGTGGATGTCGGGGGGGCTACGACGGATGTGTATTCGATTGCCAGGGGGGACCCGAGTAAACCCAGCGTTATGCTGAAAGGGTTACCAGAACCTTATGCCAAGCGAACGGTTGAGGGCGACTTGGGGATGCGCTACAGTTCAGAGGCGTTAGTGGAGGCCGCCGGTCGACGCTTGAGCGACTACCTGGGTTGGGCAGAAGATCAAATTGAATTCCAATTAAGTTTATGTAAAGAAGATCCTTGGCGAATTCCTCAATCAGAGGAAGAAGTCAAGTTCGATGTGGCTATGGGCCGAGTGGCTGTAGGGTTGGCTGTAGACCGTCATGTCGGAACGATTGAGGTAGTTTATACTCCGTTCGGTGCGACTTATGTGCAGCATGGCAAGGATTTAACGCCGCTACCTGTGGTGATCGGGACGGGAGGGGTCCTCCTTCACCACCCTGATGCTTTGGGTATCTTGCGAGGAGCAGTTTTTAACACAGAGGAACCTACGCTTCTCAAACCTCAAAACGCGGTCTTTTACTTAGATAAAGAGTACATTTTAGCAGCAATGGGGTTGCTTCGTGAAGTAGCACCCCTCGCCGCGCTCAGGATTATGAAGAAATATATCGTCAAACTTTAGTAGGAGGGGTTTTAGAAATGGAATTAACGGTTAAACAAATGGACGCAGAAGAGTTTCAGCGCCAGCGGCTGGAAGTTTTGGGGCAATGGGAAACAGGTAAGGATGTTAACTTTGAGGAAGCGGTAGCGTATCAAAAATCATTACCTAAAAGCAAAATCTTTGCTGAGAAGCTAGCCGAGGGAAAAGCTCAAGGGATCACATTTGCTCAACCTCGTGCCGGCGTAGCTCTGCTTAATGAGCATATTGAATTGTTGCGTTTCCTGCAAGATGAAGGAGGCGCAGATTTTCTGCCATCCACGATCGATTCCTATACCCGGCAAAACCGTTACACCGAAGCACAAGCAGGTATGGAAGAAAGTGCGGCTATCGGACGCTCAATGCTGAATGGATTTCCAGCAGTCAACCATGGGGTGGCGTCTTGTCGGCGCGTGGTCGAAAGTGTTCAAGTACCGATCCAAGTCCGGCATGGAACTCCGGATGCGCGGCTACTTGCCGAGGTGACGATCGCCGGTGGCTTTACGGACTACGAAGGGGGCGGAATTTCTTATAACATTCCCTATTCTAAAGACGTTTCTATAGAAAGTACGATCAAATACTGGCAGTATGTCGACCGCCTGATCGGGCTCTACGAGGAGCAAGGTGTCAAAATTAACCGTGAGCCCTTTGGACCGTTAACCGGGACGCTTGTTCCACCTGCCATTTCCCATGCAGTGGCAGTTCTGGAAGGGATCCTGGCAGTTGCGCAGGGAGTTCGCAGCTTGACCCTTGGTTACGGTCAATGCGGTAATCTCATTCAAGACGTCGCTGCTCTGCATACGCTGCCTAATCTGGCAGAAGAGTACTTAGCAAAACTAGGCTATCCAAAGGTAATGATTACTACGGTCTTTCATCAATGGATGGGTGGTTTTCCGCAAGATGAGGCTAAGGCCTTTGGAGTTATTTCGTGGGGGGCAGTGACCGCAGCCTTAGCCAAAGTTTCTAAAGTGATTGTAAAAACTCCCCACGAAGCACTGGGCATTCCTACTAAAGAGGCTAACGCAGCAGGCCTACGTGCCACGAAGCAAGTCTTAAACATGTTAAAAGACCAAACTCTGCCCATGACCGGTGAGTTAGCCTTGGAAGAGACTATGATTTTGATGGAGACAAGGGCTATTCTGGATCGGGTCCTCGAACTAGGCGAGGGAGATGCTGCGGTCGGGACCGTCCGAGCATTTCAAGCCGGTGTGATTGATGTCCCGTTTGCACCGAGCCGTTATAATGCGGGTAAGATTCTCCCCGCCCGGGATACCACAGGTGCTGTGAGGCTCTTGGATTTCGGTAATATCCCCTTTGATGAGACGATCAAGGAGTTTCATCGAGAGCGAATTGCCCAGCGTGGGCGAGATGAGGATCGAGATCCATCCTTCCAGATGGTGATCGATGACATATATGCGATTGGGAAAGGGATGCTCGTTGGGCGGCCAAGGGGTTAGCATTAGAAGAGAAGACTCATGGAGGGAGGGCTACATATAATGAAAATCGTAGATGTCATTGCTTCGCCAGGGCTTACGGGTTTTTATTTTGATGACCAACTAGCGATTAAATCTGGTGCTACTCATGATGGGTTTACTTACAACGGGGAGCCGCAAACGTCAGGATTTAAGGCGGTTCGTCAACGGGGTGAGTCAATTTCTGTTATGTTAATCCTGGAGGATGGCCAAGTGGCATCGGGGGATTGCGCTGCTGTCCAATATTCTGGTGCGGGTGGTCGGGATCCGCTTTTTTTGGCAGAGGATTTTATACCCATTATTCTAGAAGAGATTGCGCCTATGCTTATTGGTCAGCAATTGGATTCCTTCCAAAACTTAGTGGATAGGATTGAGAATTTGAGACGTCCGAATGGGGAGCGCTATCATACTGCCATCCGTTATGGGGTAAGCCAAGCAATTCTAGCTGGTGTGGCTAAAGCTCAGAAAAAGACGATGACAGAAGTCATACTTAAGGAATATCATCTTCCGATGATTCTGGAGCCTGTACCAATTTTTACTCAAACCGGAGATGATCGCTATGATAATGCGGATAAGGCAATTATTAAACGTGCCGGGGTGTTACCCCATGCCTTGATTAACCATGTTGAGACGAAGTTGGGCAAAAATGGAGAACTGCTTTTGGAGTATGTGGAGTGGCTTAGAAACCGAGTTCTGTCGCTGGGAAGCAAGGAATATCGTCCAGTTTTGCACATTGACGTTTATGGTACGATTGGAATTGCCTTTGAAGATAATGTGGATAGAATGGTAGACTACTTCGCCAAGTTAGAAAAAGCAGCTGCCCCCTTGCATCTAAGAATCGAAGGACCCATGGATGCCGGAAGTTTAATCAGTCAGATTGAACAACTCAAAGCCTTGCGCGACGCTTTAAGGGTTCGAGGAGTTCAGGTGGAAATCGTGGCGGATGAATGGTGCAATACCTATGAAGATATTGTTAAGTTTGTAGATGCTCAAGCTGCTGACATGGTTCAAATTAAGACTCCGGATCTAGGGGGGATTCAGAACACGATTGAAGCAGTAATTTATGCCAAGAAGTACGGCGTAGGTGCCTATGTTGGTGGATCCTGTAATGAAACAGATTCAGGAGCTCGAACTGCTGTGCATGTATCCCTTGCCACCCGCCCGGATCAATTGTTGGCTAAACCGGGTATGGGCGTGGATGAAGGCTATATGATCGTGCACAATGAGATGAATAGGACGCTTGTTTTGTTAAAGAGGGAATGGAACAAGGAGTAGACAGCGATTATGAGTAAGATAGGGTTAACAACGACGGTACCAGTTGAAGTAATTTTCGCAGCGGGGGAGACGCCGGTTGATTTAAACAATATTTTTATTACCAGTTCGGAAGCCATGCGTCGAGTAGAAGAGGCAGAGCTTGCCGGTTACCCACGGAATGTCTGCGGTTGGATCAAGGGATTGTATACGACAGCCTTGCATAATCCAGACATTCAGAGCATTGTTGCAGTGACTCAAGGAGATTGCAGTAATACTCACGCCCTGATGGAGACTTGGGAAGTTGAGGGGATTGAAATTATCCCGTTTGCTTTTCCCTATGATCGAGATCCTGATATGCTCCGTCTTCAAATGGACAAATTAATTGAAACCTTAGGTGCGACGTGGGAGGGCGTAAATCTGCAAAAGAAGCGCCTTGATCAGGTACGAGCCTTAGCGTGGGAAATTGATCGACTGACATGGGAAGAAAACCGTGTGAGCGGATTTGAAAACCACCTCTACCTTGTTTCTTGTTCAGATTTTAATGGCGACCCTGAGGGCTTTGCTCGGGAGATGGAGGGTTTTATCCAAAGGTTGCGCGGACGGGAACCGTTTTCAGAGCGGATACGTTTAGGATCACGGAGGAAAGGGCGTGAACTTCGCCTTGGTTTTATCGGGGTTCCACCTATTTTTCCCGAACTGTATGATTTTTTGGAAGAACACGGAGCCCGTGTGGTTTTTAATGAAGTCCAGAGACAATTTGCGATGCCCTTTGAGACGGAAGACGTCGTGGAACAGTACCGCTTATACACCTATCCTTATAAAGTATTTCAACGAATTGAGGATATCACCAAGGAGGCAGAGCGCCGCCAACTAGACGGGATTATTCACTATACCCAAAGCTTTTGTTATCGCCAGATCGAAGATTTGATTATACGAAAGAAACTTGATTATCCAATTTTAACGTTAGAGGGGGAAAATCCAACTGGGTTGGACGCACGCAGTAAAATGAGGTTAGAGTCTTTTTTGTCTATGCTCGGGTAGAAGTGAAAACTGTACTTAAATCAATGATTAAATCGGCAAAGATAGATACATTTATAGTATCCTCATCAGTGTACATTTCTGGACGACTGAATCGTTCGTTTTTCTGAAGAAGAAAAACACTAACGAGTTTTTGATCAGGTTCTACTATCCAATATTCTTTAACACCAGCCTTTTCATAGAGGTGAAACTTAACAAACCTATCTTTTTTTATCGACGATGGGGAAATTATTTCAATTATCATATCGGGCGCTCCATTACAACCCTTAGTGTCAATTTTGGATTTATCGCAGATAATAGAAATATCGGGTTCCACAATGTTTTTGACTTCTTTTTCATCCTTCTCAAAGCCTTGTGGCAGCCTTACACAAAAAGGTGCAGGGTAAATAGTGCAAGTTTTCCCTGTCAAATAGACTGCAATTTGTTTAGCTAATTCCATCAAGGTCTCTTGGTGTATAGGTGCTGGAGATGCTTGCAAATAGGGTATTCCATTAATAATTTCCCATCTTTCATCTTCTGGATATGTCAAGTAGTCTGCATACGTGTATTTTTTTTCTTCTTGAGATAATGGCATATAAGCACTCCCTTATATTTTCCCGCTTTCGTCAATCAAGCGTAGAAGTATTAATTATTACTATTATAACCCTCGTACTGGCATGATATCAACTGAGTTACCATTTATACCATAAAATTACAAGTAAATAGTTATGAGAAAGAAATAATACCTTGTACATAATATTTCAGGGGGGGAATCCCATGTCTGAACAAGAAATTATCTGTGGAATTGATTTAGGGAGTCGGAGTGTGAAGATCGCCCTCATGGTGCTGCCGAAGAGAGAGGAGCCTTTAGAAATCCTCCGTTTGGAAAGCTTGGATACGATCCGTTTTTACCGGGAGTATGGGCGAAAGCAGGGAGAAAAGCTGGTTGTGGACTTTGAGGCGTTGGGGCTGCCTGTGGTGAAACGCTTAATTTCCACCGGTTATGGGCGTAATACTTTGGAACTTGCTGGTGGAGAGGCAATTCCGGAGCTTAAGGCGCATGTATTGGGAGCGATTTATCAGACGGGGCTCACGGATTTTACGTTGGTTGACCTTGGTGGGCAAGACAGTAAAATCATCCAAGTCCGAAAGGGAAAAATGATCGATTTTATGACCAATGATAAGTGTGCGGCCTCTTCTGGACGCTACTTAGAAAATATGGCGGACATTCTTGATGTGTCACTAGAAGAACTAGGACAATATGCAGATGCTCCGGTGGAGTTGAACTCGACATGTGCCGTGTTTGGGGAAAGCGAGTTGATCGGTAAGATTGTGGAAGGGTTCCCCTTAGCTGAACTCGCGGCTGGAGTTAACGCAACAATTGTCAAGCGTATTTTGCCTCTCCTACGTTCCTTCACCGGTGAATTTCTGGTCTTTACCGGAGGAGTCGCGCATAACCATGCGGTAGCTAAGCTTTTAGAAGCTGGGTCGGGCAGGCGGATTGTTATACCGCAATCACCTCAGTTTAATGGGGCGATTGGGTGTTGCATTCACGGAGAGTCGCGAGACACTTGATTTAGCGCTACTACTGCCCTGGGAAAATATTATAGGCAACCTTGGAGGTTATAGTATTGAGCAGTACTTTGAAATTCATAGTCAGCATTATGAACTATTTCCACGATAAATTAGTCCTATTGACTCGGCAATTGGATCTAAACTTCAACGATAAACAGCTGCATTTTTTGGTCATTGGATTTTTGGGAATAGTGCTTTTTATACTTGTCAATAGGTTATTCAAGTATCTTGTTCGGTACAGTCTAACTGTGATTTCCTTCATTTATACCTTTACTGTCCTTGTTGTTCTTGTTTTTGCTATAGAAATTGGGCAAAAAATAACTGGTCGTGGCAATATGGAATTTCAAGATATTGTGGAAGGTCTCTGGGGTTTCTTGATTGCGTTTGTACTTTACCAAGGAATTGTAATCATTGCCCGTTGGTTAAAAAGAGCAATCAAATACACCTTACTTGGAATTCAGTAAGCAACGCTACATCCTATTATATTTACGGGGCAACTTCGTCTTCTGGAACATATACCCGGATTGCGACGGTAACAAACACAATTTATGTAAATACCGGACTTTGGGCCGATACCACCTATTATTACAAAGTTAAGGCAGTCAACAGTGCTGGTTCAAGCTCGTATTTGCCTATAGTTTATGCAAGAACTCATTTGACTGACTACTAAATGTTAAATTGGAACTTGTGCCTCAAATTGTCTCTTGCTTTTGCTTTGCTTAGGAGTACAATAAGAGACGGGGATTGGAAATATTCAGAAATGTAGCATTAACCTCGAAATGGTTATGACATAAAAGACTTTTGAGGAGGAGGTAGAGAAGATGAAGGAAATACTCGTGGAAGAGATTATTGCAGCGGTTGAAAGGCTTTGTATTGAGGCAAATTATGACCTTAGTGCGGATATAATGACTGGATTTCATCAGGCATTAAAAGTTGAACCCTCGACCTTAGGCCGGGAGGTTTTAGAACGTCTTATTGAGAACGCTGAAATAGCACACAATGAGAGAGTCCCAATGTGCCAAGACACGGGGATGGCGGTTCTTTTTGTAGAAATTGGCCAAGATTTGCACGTGGTTGGTGGAGGTCTTACCGAGGCCATTAATGAAGGGGTACGCCGAGGGTATGACAAAGGGTATCTACGCAAATCTGTCGTCAAGGATCCCTTTGAGCGAGTCAATACGGGAGATAATACTCCGGCAGTGATCCATTACGATATCGTCCCTGGTGATGCTTTGCATTTAGTGGTGGCACCTAAAGGGTTCGGCAGTGAAAACATGGGGGGCTTGAAAATGTGCAAGCCGTCTGAAGGTCTCGAGGGTGCGATGCAATTTGTGGTGGACACCGTCGATCGAGCGGGTGGAAATCCCTGCCCGCCGATTATTGTCGGAGTGGGCGTGGGAGGAACAATGGAAAAAGCCACTTACCTTGCTAAAAAGTGCTTACTTCGCGAAGTCGGGAAACACAATCCGGAAGAACGCCTAGCGAAAATCGAGGAAGAATTATTAGATCGTGTCAATCGTTTAGGCATAGGGCCCCAAGGTTTTGGAGGAATAACGACCGCTCTAGCCGTTAACTTAGAAGTTTATCCCACGCATATTGCAGGAATGCCAGTTGCAGTAAACATTGGTTGCCATGCAACTCGTCATAAGGAAATTACCTTGCAAGGGAGGGAAAACTAATGGGTGAAGCTATTCGCATTGAAACACCCCTTACCCAGGAAAAGCTTAGGGGCCTGAAGGCTGGAGATAATGTCTTACTAAATGGGATTATTTACACTGGGCGAGATGCAGCCCATAAAAAAATGGTCGAGGCTCTTGAGCAAGGCCAAGATTTGCCCTTTGAGATGAACGATCAAATCATCTATTTTGTCGGACCGACACCGGCTAAAGAAGGGCAAGTGATCGGTTCGGCAGGGCCAACGACGAGCGGACGCATGGATGCTTATTCACCAAAGCTGATCCCAAAAGGCTTGACTGGAATGATCGGTAAAGGGCTTCGTTCAACGGAAGTGATTGAAGCCATGAAGAACCACGGTGCTGTCTATTTTGGAGCGATCGGAGGAGCAGGTGCCCTCATTGCTAAGCGCATTGTTTCAGCTGAGGTCATTGCCTATCCCGAACTGGGGCCGGAAGCAGTCCGACGCTTAGTCGTGAAAGATTTTCCAGTCATGGTGATTATCGATCATGAGGGAAACAATCTATATGAATCTGGGAAAGCGCTGTACAGAAGGCATAAAGAATAACTCACTTCAAGTGGGGTTTTGAGAGGCTTTTGTGCTAAATGGCACAAAAGCCTCTCATTTTAGTATGAGCCTGAATAAATTGATTAATCTGATCTGAATAAAGAAACAATCATGAACCCCGGCGTTCACAAATTAGAATGAAAATGTTTTCCAGTCATGCGAATTCCATAGTCTTCCATTTGGAATACTCTTATTGGCGGGAGTTAAATATCCGCAAGTTTATTGGTGGAATTTCCCCCGTTAAAGAAACTGGTTTCAGTAACCTTTGAGTACAAATTAGTGTGCCTTGAGCACGTGTAAGAAATTTCTTTTAGTTTCAGGTTACTGAATCTCCCGCCAATTAATTAAAGGAGGGTTCAAATGGACGCTATTTTGGAATCATGTGCTGGCTTGGATGTTCACCAGGAAACAGTTGTAGCTTGTATACTCACTGGTCCTCTTGATCTAAAGCCTAAGAAAGTAGTTAAAACGTTTTCTACTACAACGACCGAACTCCTTGCATTAGCTAAATGGCTTGAAGAGTTTAATTGCTCCCATGTTGCTATGGAGAGTACTGGGGTCTATTGGAAGCCTGTATGGAATATCCTAGAGAGTTGTTCTTTTAAGCAACTTCTTGCAAATTCTCAGCGTATTAAGAATGTCCCTGGTCGAAAAACCGACGTTAAAGATGCTGAATGGATTGCGCAACTTCTTCGCAGTGGGCTCATTGAGGGGAGTTTTGTTCCTCTTCATGACATACGAGACCTCCGTGATCTAACTCGATATCGCAAAAAGTTAGTTCAAGAGGTTACTCAAGAAAAGAATCGAATCCACAAGATTCTTCAAGATGCCAATATTAAAATCACCACCTATGTTTCGGATATCTTTGGAGTTTCTGGCCGTTGTATCTTAGAAACCCTAATTCAAGGAGAAACTTTAACTGCGTCTAAACTTCGTAATATGGTTTTTGGGCCTATAAAATCAAAAATCTCTGATTTAATGGAAGCATTAAATGGAAATGTCCGCCCACATCATCGAGATATGATCCGTTATTCCTGGAATCACCTTTTATATTTAGAAGAGACCATAGAACGCGTTGAACGTCAAATTGATGAGTGTTTAAAACCATTTCGTAATGAAGTTGAATTACTAGATACAATTCCTGGAGTTAACCAAAGAGCTGCAAGTATTATGATCGCCGAGTTCGGTACAGATATGTCTGTATTTCCTAATGATAGCCATCTCTCATCTTGGAGCGGAATTAGCCCAGGTAATAATGAAAGCGCTGGTAAAAAAAAAGGGAGTAAAACGAAACGAGGTAATAAAGCTTTAAAAGGTGTTTTATGCGAATGTGCATGGGCTGCATCTGTTACAAGAAATACACGATTATCAGCAACCTATTGGCGTTTGGTAAAACGTTTAGGCAAAAACAAAGCCATAGTAGCTGTAGCTCACTTAATTCTTAGAATAGCCTATCAAATTTTACAAACTAAAACCCCATATCAAGAACTTGGTACACAGTTTATCGAAAATCAGGAGAAGAAGAAAGAACAACGTTTGATTAAGGCACTAGAATCAAAAGGATACCAAATAGTTAAAGCATCATAACCTCCGTGCGTAGCTATAACAGTGTTCTCGGGCATGTTATTGTCTTTTTAGGGGTAGGTGATTTGGAAACAAAGATTTAGAGGGTTTTGAGGGTTTTGAGGGTTTTAATGTTCACTGAAATAACAGTATGAAATGACAGCGCGTAGATTCATTTTCGTAAGAAAACTTGGCT
>NZ_JUEE01000015.1:0-93714 GCF_000802135.1 Desulfosporosinus sp. BICA1-9 | reverse complement strand
ATATAGAGCACGGCAACTCCCGAAAACGATAGGGCTAGATAAAGCGCGCTATGCACAATGTTCTTGGAGGTCACAACACCCCAAGCGGCTGCAATCGACAGGATCGCAAAAATAAAGAAAACGATAGTGCCCATGCTCACTCCACCTTCCCTTTTCGCTCCGCGCGTTGAATCATATCCCACTGCATGTCGTCCGGCTCATAGATTGCGTTTTCAAAGTCTTGAGTTACCTTTAAAGCCTTGGTTGGACAGACTTCAGCACACATACCACAGAACAGACAGCGACCCACGTCCATATGATAGGTTTTGAGAACTTTTTTATTGGCTTCATTCTTTTCGCTGGTCAATTTGATGACTGAGTTAGGGCAGGCCATCGCGCACATATTGCAAGAAATGCACTTATCCTTTTCAAGCCCCATGGAACTACGCACCCTAATCGGAAGGTTCGGTTTTTCCTCAGGGTAAAACTCAGTGATATTCGGACCGACCATGCGTTTGAATGTGATGCCTAGACCTTGTAGTAGACCTTTACCAAACACTGTGTCACCCTCCCATCACGAATCGGTAAATGTAAATTCCCAGACCCGTTAACAAAATGTTTAAAATTGAAAGTGGTAACAAGACCTTCCAAGCTAAGTGCATTAAATGGTCAATACGTATTCTCGGGAAGGTCCAACGAGCCCACATCATAAAGAAAATGATAACTCCAACTTTCATAAAGAACCAAACATATCCCGGTAAGAAAGCAGGACCTTGCCAACCGCCTAAAAATACTGTCGCAGCAAGTGCCGACACAGCGGTCATGTTCCCGTATTCACCAAGGAAAAATAATCCCCAGCGAAGTCCCGTATACTCTGTGAACGGTCCGGCTACAACCTCCTGATCCGCTTCAACTAAGTCAAACGGTGCACGATTCAGTTCTGCCAAACCTGCAATAATGAAGATTACAAAAGCTAAAGGTTGAAGGATTATGAAAGGAACCGTTCCTTGAGCTTCTACAATCACTCCTAAGTTAAAGGATTGAGTGATCATGACGACCCCAAGTAATGAAAAGAGTAAGGGAATTTCGTAACTGATCATTTGGGCAACTGCTCGCATGCCGCCGAGTAACGAGTATTTATTGTTGGATCCCCAGCCAGCCATTAAGAAGCTTAAGGTTGAAATTGAGGAGATGGCAACAAAGTAAAAGATACCTAAATCGAGATTAATCGGTGCCAGTCCATCCCCAAAGGGTATGACTGCCAGGGTCATCATTGGGAGACAGAAAATAATCATCGGTGCAACTTTGAAAATGAACTTATCAGCACCTGCAGGGGTAACATCTTCTTTGCCCATGAGTTTTAAGGCATCAGCTATAGTCTGGAACCATCCGCGCGGACCGAGACGATTGGGCCCTGGCCTTTGTGAAGTCCAACCTGCTACTTTGCGTTCAAGTAAGATCAAAATCAAAGCAGCCAGGACAACAATGATAACCACGATGATAAAATTTATCACATTCATGGTTAAATTAGCCCAAACTGAGTGGGGATCCGCAAAAAGACTACGGATGAAAGCCGCAATAATCAAAAACAGATTATCTAGAGTCTCCAGCAGATAATTTAGAGTCTCCATCTTATTCTCCCCTCATCGCAATTTACTACTTATCAACTTCACCCAATACAGCATCTAAGGTGGCGAAAATAGCTACAACATCTTGAATTTTCCAGCCTTTGGCTATTATTGGGAGCATTTGTAAGTTTATGAATGTAGCTGGTCGGATACGGACCCGTGAAGGCTTAGTCGTTCCATCACTGACAATATAAAATCCTAGTTCTCCTTTGGGGTTCTCAACGCGGTGATATACTTCCCCCACCGGAGGTTTAATAACCTTGGGTACCTTGGCCATAATCGGACCGTCTGGAATGTCACGGACTGCCTGTTTAATGATTTTGATACTTTCCACAATCTCGTCCATCCGGATTATAGTACGATCATAGCTATCGCACCCTGTTCGAACCGGCACATCAAAGTCAAACCGATCGTAGATACTATAGGGTTCTGCTTTACGCACGTCGTAATTGACACCAGAGGCTCGTAAGACTGGACCCGTGATCGAAAGATTTTCCGCCAATTCTTTGGATAAGATACCCACGTTCTTTAACCGACCCATAGCAATTTCATTGCCAAAAAAGATACCATAATATTCTTCCAGCATCTCAGGTGTGTCATCAAGGAATGATTTTAAGGCAGGCCAGAATTCTTCCGGTGGCTCTGCACTCATTCCTCCAATGCGCATAATGTTCACGGTTAAGCGACTTCCTGCGGTCATTTCATACATATCACAAATCCGTTCACGATCTCGGAAAGCATAAGACCATGCCGACCAACCCGCCATATCCAGGGCTGTACTGGCAATCATAACTTGGTGGCTAGCGATCCGAGCAAGTTCACCAAAGATTATCCGTAGGTATTCCGCACGTTCTGATATTTCAACACCCATCAGTTTCTCTACCGTTTGCACATAGGCCCAGTTATTATGGGGTGAGGCCAAGTAATCCAACCGATCTGTATAAGGTATAAACTGAGAATAAGTCCGACTTTCAGCTAGTTTTTCCATGCCTCGATGTAAATACCCAATTTTCGGTTCGATATTGGTAATCGTTTCTCCTGCTAAATGGACCACCATGCGAAACAGACCATGCATACTCGGGTGCTGGGGGCCCATGTTTAAGATAAGTTCTTCCGTTTTTTCAATCGACATGACGTTTCCCCCTATTCCCCTTCTATTCGCGTGCGCACGACATTGCGAACCTCGATGGGCTCGGTCACGTAGTCTTTGCGCAGCGGATATCCTTCAAAATCATCCCACATATAAATCCTCTTCAGATTAGGGTGTCCCTTGAATTTAATGCCAAACATGTCATAGGCTTCACGCTCTAGATAGTTTGCACCCTCCCAAATACGAGTTGCGGAATCAATCACCGGATTCTCACGGTCCATGCTCGCCTTTACTCGCAAAAGCTGTGGCCCATGGAGGCTTGATAATTGATAAACGACTTCTAAATGATCTCCACCGTCTACTCCACATAGGTCGTGCAGAAAGTCACATGGGACATCGGGGAAGTTTTTAGCTCCGATTAAGGTTTCAGAAATAAATGGAGCTTTAACTTTTAAAACAAGTACCCCGAAACTCTCTTCGACTTCACCGTTCACTCGAGTAGCAAGTTCATCCACATATCGGCTTAATACTTTATTTTCCATGTCTCATTAACCTCACCTTAGCGGGATTTGAAACTTTATATTGAAGTTGCAAAAGCCCATAAATTAAGGATTCTGGCCTCGGAGGGCAACCTGGGATGTAAACGTCGACTGGTAGAATCTTATCGACGCCCGCCAACATAGAGTATGAGTCGACAAAGGGACCTCCTGCATTAGCACAACTGCCCATGGCGATTACCCATTTTGGCTCGGGCATTTGGTCATAAATTCGTCTTAACAGTGGGGCCATCTTGCGTGTGCAGGTTCCCGCTACAATCATGACATCAGCCTGACGCGGTGAAGCACGGAAAACCTCATACCCAAAGCGGGAAATATCATAACGAGGTCCACCGGTAGCCATCATTTCGATCGCACAGCAAGCTAAGCCCAGAGTGACCGGCCAGAAGGAATGCCCTCTTGCCCAGTTCAAGGCTTTATCGATCGTAGTAACCAAAACATTTTTTTCAATCAACGCTTCCTCTTCGCGAAGACGTTTTTCTGAGGCTACATCCACTCTAGAGCACCTTCTTTCCAAGCATACCAGTAACCAACTAAGAGAATGACAATAAAGATGAACATTTCCACGAAGGCAAACGTTCCCAGTTTTTGGAATGTTAAGGCCCAAGGATATAAGAATATTGTTTCAACACTAAAAGCAGCAAAAACTAAGGCATACATAAAATAATTGCTCTTAAATCCGAGCCATGTTCTTCCGATGGTCTCGTTACCACATTCATAAGTTGTTAACTTCTCTTTATGTGGTTTATTGGGCGCCAGCAATTTTGGCATAATCATCATGATGACGGCTACCGCTATTGCACCTACAAGAAACACGCCTACAGCAGCAAAATTATTATCAAGCATTGACTAACCTCCCTTCATAAAAATTTTCAATAGCATGCTTCTATTGCTAAGCATATTGTGCCACAACCATCGATAATGGTCAATTAATAGAGTATTCTGTTATTTTCTTCCTCCTTAGCTAATAGATGTCTCTTGCTTCACCGGAGTAAAACTCTTTCGGTGCAGTGGACATGGTCCTAAGCGCTTTAGAACCTGCATGTGTTCGTTTGTGCCATACCCTTTGTTCTTCGAAAACGTATACTCCGGATAAAGAGAATGCAGTTGAACCATCAAGCGATCCCGTGTCACTTTTGCTAAGATCGAGGCCGCCGCGATTGAGGCACTTAAGCGATCTCCCCCGATGAGCGGAAGCTGAGGAAGTTGTATTTCAGGGAGTATTAGGGCGTCGATTAGCAAGTAATGGGGGCGAACTGTTAACCCTTCTACTGAGCGCTTCATGGCCAATTTAGTCGCTTGCAAAATATTCAAGGCGTCAATCTCAGCTGGTTCAGCACTTCCAATGGCATAATCAATCGCCTGGTTTTGAATTTGAATAAAGAGCTTTTCTCGTTTGCTTTCCGTCAGCATTTTCGAATCATTAAGTCCGGGTAAATCAAACTTCGCAGGTAATATACAAGCCCCTGCAATGACTGGTCCAGCTAACGGTCCTCGGCCAGCTTCATCAATTCCCGCCAGTAATAAATATCCTTTTTTCCATAACTTTTTCTCTTCCACAAGCAGTTTCTGGATACGGATTTGTTCAAGCGCTTCTGCTTGTTGACACTTGATTAGACGATCGGCTAGTCGTCGAACACCTTGGCGCTGATCGTTTTGGCAGGCAATCAGCATGCGAGGTGAAGGGTCCTTATAGAGTGCTTCTTCAACTTCCCTAATATTCATCTGGGATAACTGCTCCACACTTTCACCTCTTCTCTCTATAAACTCAGTTCAACGAAATAAGATAATCTCCTTTTTTTAGGTATAAGCGTTAGCTATCCTCAAGTTAACGCTTCCTCATCCCTTCGGTAAGATATCCATGGTAATTGGACCAAGTTGTCCCATTCGAAGTTCACGCAGGAAAATCTGGGCCGCCTTTAGGGTATCTACTCGTCCACCATGAATCAAGCACCCGCGTTTCCGTCCTAAGCTCTCTAAGGTAACCACCCCTGAATCCGAACCCTGATATCGAACTAAGGCATTAGGAGTATACAACGTTAGCCAGTCTATAATCCATGTCGATAATTCTTCTATATCAAAAACATCATCTTTGATGGCACCGAGTGCCGCTAGCTTTCGCCCGACTTCGGGGTCATCAAATTTGGGCCATAACATCCCTGGAGTATCGAGGAGTTCAACTCGTTCATGAATCCTAACCCATTGATTTCCTCGAGTCACCCCTGGCTTATTCCCAACTTTCGCTTGGGCTCCACCTGTGAATTGATTGATTAACGAGGATTTACCTATGTTCGGAATCCCAACAATCATCACCTTAATCATCTGCTGACGGATGCCTTTTTGCGCTTGCCTTGCTTGTTTAACTTGGACCAAGCGTTCCAGTTCAGGTACAATCTGTTTAACCCCTAGTCCTGTAGTTGCACTAACCGCATAAACAGGACCTGATTTTTTTAAGTATGTGAGCCATTTCGCCGTCAACTTAGAGTCGGCTAAATCTGCTTTATTCAGCACCAACACCCTTGCCTTATTACTTAGTAATTTATCCAGCATCGGGTTACGGCTACTAATGGGTATACGAGCATCAGCAAGTTCTAAAACAACATCAACCCATTGAAGTTGTTCCAGTAAAAGACGTCTTGCTTTAGCCATATGCCCCGGAAACCATTGAATACTCATGAATACCCCTCTTCATTCTTCTCGCATAGCCTTCACAGTATTGGGAGCAAATTCTTATAATTAGAAGAACCCCAGTGAAGCAGAGTACGGGGCACCACTCCCACTTGAAGTGGGAGTCGTCTCCCGATTGGATAGTAAATTCTTCATAATGGAGTATGACGTTTAAAGTCGACCTCGCTAAAAGAACCTAAAACGCTGCAAGGGGTAGTAAATAAACCAGGCTTTACCAAGCAGATCATTTTTAGGAAGAAGACCCCACTCTCGAGAGTCTTCGCTCTCACGGCGATTATCCCCTAACACAAATACCTTATCTATTGGTACAATTTCTGGACCGTAGGGTGGGTAATCCCCGGGTTTGACGTAAGGTTCCTCAATTGCGGTGCCATTGACAAAGACTTTATTATCACGAAGTTCAACCGTTTCACCCTCTACTGCAATCACTCGTTTTACGAAAGTTCGCTTTAAGTCCTTTGGAAAAGCAAATACTATCACATCTCCGCGAGTTGGAGCCCACATGCGATACGAAAGTCGATTGACAATAATACGGTCACCCGGAATAAGTCCGGGCTCCATAGAAGGTGATGGAATTAAATAGGGTTGTAATACTGCCCAACGCAATAACCCACCAGTCAGCAACACTACGCCAAGCAATATCAAAACCCATTTTGTTTTTGACTTCTTATACTCCATTATTTCGCTCCCCTCTTGCACTACTCTTTTAGTATGAACAAGATTTAGAAGAGCATACGTTGAAGAACTACCTTAAGAAAATTTAATTTATGTTCTTTTGAAATCAATTCAGACAAATACTCTTTCTGATAGCAGTAAAAAAAGAGCCAGATTGCTCCAGCTCTTTTCCAATCCCAAGTTAAGATATCAGCTTTAGCTGGACGAGTTCTCTGCTTAGCCGATACGACGATCGCGAATCCTCGCCGCTTTACCTGAGAGTGAACGTAGATAGTAAAGCTTAGCCCGGCGAACAACACCTCGACGTGCCACCTCAATTTTTTCCAAACGAGGTGAATGTAAAGGGAAAGTTCGTTCTACCCCAACGCCAGCAAAAACACGACGAACAGTGAAGGTCTCTCTGATGCCGCCACCTTTCATTGCGATGACAAGCCCTTCGAATACCTGAATACGCTCACGAGTACCCTCTACAATACGCACATGTACGCGTACTGTATCTCCTGGCCGGAAGTTAGGAAGATCCTTTTTCATTTGCTCTTCTTCAATCATGCGAATATAATCCATTATAATATTCCCCCCTTCCTTGCCTAGATGTTCATACACTGACTTTCAGCGAGCGGACCATCTGTCATAGACCAATTTATTTTATCACAACCTATTGGGTTATGCAATTAGTTTCTTAAACCGTCTCTTTAATTCATGCTTTTAGCTTAATGGCCACGTAGTCGGTCTAAAATAATGGCCACTGCGGAACGAACCGACAAGTGATTATACTCTGTCGGTCCATAGATTGGTTCCAAAATTTGGTCCATGTTCTCAACATCTTCTTTGAGCAACCCCCAACCCGTTCCAAACAACAACAGAATAGGGGTTTCCGACGTTTCCATGTCCTCACGAAGCTGTGAATAAGTAACAGTATTGGCATATTTTCGAGCATCGGTAGCAACTTTGATCGGCCCTATTCCGTGCATTTCTTTAATCTCAGCATAAACTTCAGCTAAATTATCTGCGATTTTCACTCTTGAAAACGCTTCTTGGCGATCTGGATTATAGTCTGCACCATAACCCTCTTGCCAGAAGCCCATGATTCGTTTAGCCAATTGACGCTGGGCTTCAGCGGGATGAACTACGTAATAGCGTTTTACACCATAAGTAGTAGCGCAGCGCGCGATATCATGAAGATCTAGATTTGTGATCGAAGTTGCGACAGTCTCCATATTTTTATTATAGACAGGGGCATGAATTAGTGCTAAATAAATGTCTGCCACGCAAGATTTCCTCCCAATCGTCGTACTTCTTGAATCATTGGACACTTGATATTGCAATTTACTTGGGGTGGAGTTTTACTCCATCCGTGTTTATTTGAACTTATCCTGAAGCTTGATCGATGTTTTAATGTTCGATGTTCGAACCTCGAACCTCTAACCTCGAACCTCGATTATGTCCGCCGCCGTCGTTTAGGCTTTGGGCAAAGGTGCTCCCATTTCTCCCGCCAAACTACTATCTCAGGGTGTTCAAGGAGAAGTTCCTCCAAGATCGGATAATCTTCCCCACTAAATATCATTGCACTCATTAAATCAGGACGCCGTATAAATGTGCGCCTAAGAGATTCTTTTTTCCGCCATCGTCTAATCATTGCGTGGTGCCCAGATAACAACACGTCTGGAACCCTCTGCCCTTCAAAATCAGCTGGTCGCGTATATTGCGGATATTCTAACAGCACAGAGGAATGCGAATCCTCCTCAGCAGAAGCATCCTCCCCCAGCACACCTGGTATAAGTCGTGCTACGGCATCAATCATAACCATTGCTGCTAGCTCGCCGCCCGTCAACACATAGTCCCCCAGGGAGGCTTCTTCATCGGCTAAGTCACGAATACGCTCATCAAAACCTTCATAATGCCCACATATAAAAACAAGTTCTTCCTGGGTCGACCACTGCTTAGCCTTTTCTTGGTGAAAGACTTCCCCTTGCGGAGACATGAGAAGAACCCTCCGCCCAGCAGAAACTTGGGGCAAATCTCGAATTGCCGCATAAATGGGTTCAGGTTTTAAGAGCATGCCTGCTCCCCCTCCATAGGGGACATCATCAACATTTTTATGTTTACTGGTCGCATAATCCCTGAAATTAACCAGCTTAATATGTATCAAACCGGTCTCTTGTGCGCGCTTCAGAATGCTTTCTTGCAGAGGCGCAAACATTTCAGGGAATAATGTTAAAACAGTTATTTTCAACATTCGTTGTCTAACCCCCTACTCGATATTCGAGGTTCGTGATTCGTGGTTCGAACATCAATAGCAAATAGCGAACTATAAGGTTCGTAGTATGTGGCTTTGATTCGTGGTTCGAACATCGAACATCGATCATCGAACATCGTGCAGGCCTGGGGGAAGTACGACATCCATGCGCCGCCCCGGAACATCTACACGCTGAACCACAGTTTTCAGGGCTGGGACACATATTTCCCCTTTGGTCCCTTTGACCAAATAGACATCATTCGCCCCAGTTTCCAAGACTTGAGATAAGGTACCTAGCAAGGTATCCCCCTCATAGACTTGCATTCCTTCAAGCTCGAAATAGTACCATCCTTCTTTGAGAGGAGGGACTTCGGATCGGTCAATACGCACTTCCCACCCTCTGTACTTTTCTGCCTGTTCTAAAGATTCTATACCTTCAACTATGAGATAGACAAACTCCATCTGTTTACGAGCTGAAACAACTTTGAAGTGTTGATCGTTCTCTCCACGTCGCAAGGTTACTTTTTGCAGATTTTGAAACCGATCAGGGTCTGTCGTTAACGGGTAAATCTTCAACTCCCCACCATACCCCTGTGGACGTAACACTTCTCCAATCAGCACTTCATCCATAACTCTTTGCTCCTTTCGAGCAGATAGTTTTAAACGTTGAGAAGGGCACTAAGCCCTTCTCAACGTTATTGATCAATGTCCATATGAACTCGGCGTCCATCTTTGACGGCAGCCGCTTTAACCAGCGTACGAATAGCGTTTGCGATCTTCCCCTGTTTCCCGATAACCTTTCCCATGTCCTCAGGTGCAACTTTTAATTGTAAATGCACACTTTTCTCAGTCTCAGACTGGATAACGAGAACTTGGTCCGAATGATCCACCAACGCTTTCGCGAGGATTTCTACTAATTCCTTCACAGGAACCACCCCCCCAAACTCTACACTTAGTTCTTGGACTCGTGGAATTTGGTCATGATACCAGCTTGGCTCAGCAAAGATTTAGCAGTATTTGAAGGCTGAGCTCCTGTTGATAACCATTTGATAGCCTTTTCCTCATCGATATTTAAAACTACCGGGCTTTTTGTTGGATCATAATACCCAATTTGTTCAATGAAACGACCATCACGGGGAGCTTTAGCATCAGCAATAACCATACGGTAGAACGGATTCTTTTTTGCGCCCATTCGGCATAAACGGATTTTAGTAGCCATGTTTTCACCTCCCCCAATTCGAGGTTCGAAGTTCGAGGTTCGAGGTTCGAATGACATGCATTCAATATCTCATATCGAACATTTTGCCCCTAGATTAGTTTAACTAAACTTCAAGATAGAGTTTCGAACTCCGTTTCAAGAGTTTATTATATAAACAACGCTACATTGATAGCGTGTGTCCATCATATACGAGGTTCGATATTCGATATTCGAAACCTCAGATTCTCTCTTGGGCAGGTCCCCGACTTGCAACCCACCCGTTACTCCCCAGGCAGGACGGTGCACATGAAATGTGCCGTCCCCCCTGATCCATTGGAAATGCAAGTCAAGAACATCCCAAACTTGCAAGCGACTTGCATAAGCTTTCCGGTCCCCGACCCAAGCCAAGGACGCAGTGTGACACGAGCGCGACGTCTTTACGTAAGCAGAATAGCAAACTTCCGTTCAAGCGACCGACCCCAGATACGGGGCAGTGCACAAGGATGTGCACTGCCGCCAATGCGCCAAGGATGGCGCTTTTGGCACGATAGTCTCCAGTGGAGATTATCGCCGTAGGCGAGTTCTTATATATAATACTATCGCCGAAGGATGAACCCCGCGCCCCATATTAGGAGCTTGAACGGTTAGTTTGCTCTGCGTCGTAAGCACCGAGCGCTGTGTCACACAAGTCCCCTAAAGTTCGGTTTCTTGCCCTTTTTACCTTTCTTGCCCCCGAGCATACCCAGGCCGCCGCCACCGCCGGCAAATTGCTTCATCATCTTTTGCATTTGTTCAAACTGTTTTAAGAGGCGACCTACTTCTTGCACTGATGTCCCGCTACCTTTGGCAATCCTCTTTTTGCGAGAATCTTTGATAACAGCAGGTTTCCTGCGCTCCTCTGTAGTCATCGAGCGAATGATAGCCTCTATATGGGAAGTATCTTTTTCGTCAATTTGCACATCTTTTAACTGCTTTCCGACGCCGGGAATCATTTCCAGAATCGAAGAAAGCGGACCCATTTTTTTCATTTGCTGCATCTGATCTAAAAAATCGTCGAGGGTGAATTCTTGTTTACGTAGCTTCTGTTCCATTTCTTTGGCTTTTTTCTCATCGAAAGACTCTTGAGCCTTCTCGATGAGAGTAAGAACATCCCCCATCCCCAAAATCCGGGAGGCCATACGGTCAGGATGAAAAGGCTCCAGAGCGTCCATTTTCTCCCCTAAACCAACAAATTTCACGGTACACCCTGTGACTGCTTTTATCGAAAGAGCTGCCCCACCACGAGTATCTCCATCCAGTTTTGTGAGAATAACCCCGTCAAGACCTAAATCTCTGTGAAATGACTCAGCTACATTGACCGCATCTTGACCGGTCATCGCGTCAACCACCAATAATATCTCATGAGGCCTTACTGTCGCTTTAATATCTCGTAATTCGCCCATTAATTCTTCATTGATGTGCAACCTACCGGCAGTATCAATAATCACAACATCTTGCCCATTTTGATGAGCCTGTTTTATACTCTCACTAGCAATTTTGGGCGGGGATTCCTGCCCCATAGAAAAAACCGGAACATTCAATTGATCACCCAAAACCTGCAATTGCTTAATCGCAGCAGGACGATAAATATCACAGGCCACAAGCAAAGGATGTTTTCCTTGTTTTTTAAGCATATTGGCCAATTTTGCAGCATGAGTCGTTTTTCCTGCCCCTTGTAAGCCTATTAAGAGAATAACCGTTGGCGGCTTCGGGGAGATGAGAATCTTGCCTGTTGCACCACCCATAAGTTGGATCATTTCTTCATGTACGATTTTAATGACATATTGTGCTGGCGAAAGGGATTCCAGTACTTCCTGCCCGATGGCACGTTCTTTTACCCTAGCCACAAAGTCCTTGACAACTTTAAAGTTAACATCCGCTTCTAATAAGGCAACGCGGACTTCACGCATCGCATCATTGACATCCGCTTCCTTTAGCTTGCCCTTTCCTTTTAACCGTTTAAATGTTTCTTGGAGTTTTTCGCTTAGACCTTGAAACATGCCTGTCCCCGCTTTCGATTTGATCCGCCTTCAAGAGTCTCACTTCTCTCAGTGGGTATTCTGTACTCTGCTTTTCGCTATTGTTGAACATCTATATCGCCCGTAGTTATGCCATAAACTCCGGCTTCTGGCTTCTGGCTTCTGACCACCGACCTCTGTTATCATACCGCAGTAATATTTTTAGAAACATCTTCGAACATGATACGCATTTGACAATGGCGCTCCCAGGCAGCCGAGTTGGTAAAATCCTCTTTCTTCAATCCTTCTAACAAAGTTTGCACTTCCATTAACTTTTCACGATCTGTCCAAAACCTCTGAACTAGCCCTAACTTTTCTTCATATTCGGCTAAAATCCGTTCTGTCCGTTTGAGCAAATCATGAATAGCTTGTCGACTAATATGTTCAATCTCAGCAATTTCAGCTAAGGAGAGGTCTTGTTGGTAATGCAAATCCCAAACATTTTTTTGTTTCTCTGTAAGAAGTGGACCATAAAAATCTACTAAGAGAGCCATTTCGGCGAGTTTATCCATCGCAACCCCCTGTAAAGCATTATTACTTTACAACCGAATTTTAGACTATATCTATAAGTTTGTCAAGAGTAGCTTAGTACTCTAGTAAGAAATAGTGCCCACTCAAATTCAAAAAGTCTTTCACAAAAACAAATGGTGAAAGACTCTTTTCGCTTAGTGGACTCGTTTGGCTTAGGAATACAGTAGGCTCTTTACTCCCTCAACTGAATTAAAGGAATTTATTGAATTACGCCAGAAGGAACCTTCCGACTGCGACGAACGGAAGCTATGCTTCGAACAGCGCAGAAATTCGTTTGGCCCGAGTCTCTGCTTCTTGGCAAACTTTTTTGACATCCATGGTTAAAAGTTTTCGGTCTTCCATGAGAAGTTTTCCATCCACCATCACTGTGCGTACATCTCCAGCATGGGCAACATAGACTAGATGCGCTGGAATTGAAAACCGAGGATAGAAATGGGGTTGATCCAGGTCAATGGTGATCAAATCAGCCTTAAAACCTGGGGCAAGCATCCCAACATCTTTTAACCCAAGTGTCCGGGCCCCCCCTACGGTTGCCATTTCTAACACTTCATAGGCCGGAAGCACCGTGGAATCCACTCTTAACTTCTGCTGAAAGGCAGCAGATCTCATCTCCCCAAAAAGATCAAGATTGTTATTGCTTGAAGCTCCGTCAGTACCAAGCCCGACAACGACCCCTTCTGCTCTCAACTCCGGAATCGGGGCGGTTCCACTATGTAGTTTCATGTTACTTTCCGGATTGTGGGCCACACAAACTTGCCTGCGAGCTAAAATTTCTCGATCTTCCGGAGTTAAGTGGACACAGTGCGCTGCCACAACGTGTCCTCCGAAGATTCCAAGCCCTTCAAGCCACTGAACAGGGGTTTTTCCATATTGATCTTGAATAATTTTAATCTCATCCAGGGTTTCTGCGACATGAATATGAATACCAACACCCAGTCGATCTGCCTCTGCTTTCACAAGCTGAAGGTACTCTCCTGAGCATGTATAGGGTGCGTGGGGACCGAACATAACCAGCACACGCCCTTCACCCGCCCCGTGGTACTGCTTTACTAAATCGAGGCTTTCTTGGAGGGCTAGCTTTCCGTTCGGTCCATTCCCGATCATTCCTCGAGAAAGAACAGCACGCGTTCCTGCGTGCAGTACTGCTTCCGCAACTTGATCCATGGAGGCATACATATCGAGCATCGTGGTCGTTCCAGAGCGAATCATTTCACAAAGCGCTAAGGCCGTCCCCCAGTAAATATCCTCAGCCGTTAACTTATCTTCGAAAGGCCAAACTTTCTCGTTAAGCCAAGGCATAAGCGGAAGATCGTCTGCATAGCTCCTGAGCAAAGTCATGGCTGCATGAGTATGGGTGTTAATCAAGCCGGGCATCACCACATCATCCGGCAAATCCAGAATTCGATCCGGCCTAAATCCTGGCGGTGCAGACCCCTTTTCCCCTACTGAAACAATCCTGTCACCCTCGACAGCAACTTCCCCTTGGGGATAAAATACATCTGGTTCGGTCATGGGCAAAACCATAGCCCTAATTAAAAATTTGGACATAGCTTCATCTCCTTACGGGCGAACCATTAATTTCAGGAGGTTGACAGAATACGGTGCAACAACAATCCCTTTTTCAGTAATGATTCCCGTGATATATTTCGCTGGAGTGACATCAAAAGCTGGATTATAAACCTTGACCTCCCCAGGTGCCACGGCTATCCCACAAAACTCCTGAATTTCTTTAGCCGGCCTTTGTTCGATGGGGATTTCTTGCCCTGTAGCCACTTTTAAATCAATCGTAGAGGTTGGGGCTGCCACATAAAAAGGAATACCATGAGCTTGCGCCAAGACTGCTACCGAGTAAGTCCCGATTTTATTGGCGGTATCACCATTAGCCGCAATGCGGTCAGCTCCCACAATCACGAGGTCAATCTTACCTTGCTGCATTAAATACCCAGCCATATTATCGGCAATCAAGGTCACTGGGATCTTGTCTTGATGAAGTTCCAAGGCCGTTAAACGCGCCCCTTGCAAATATGGTCGTGTTTCATCTGCATAAACGTGGATTCCTTTCCCTGCTTCATGAGCCTTCCGAACAACACCAAGGGCAGTTCCATATTCTACGGTAGCTAAGGCCCCTGCATTGCAATGGGTCAGGATATTTGCCTTTTCAGGAACAATCTCATTGCCGAATTCTCCAATTAGGCGATTCATACGACGATCATCTTCAGAAATTCGATTTGCTTCCTCGAGTAAAATCCGTCGTACATCCTCCAAATCGTCAACATCCCAGCACTCCCGGAGCCTGTCCTCCATGCGCCGAAGGGCCCAAAACAAGTTAACGGCTGTGGGACGAGTAGCAGCAAGTCTAGCTTGTACGACATCCATGTAACCGGATAACTCATCTCTACTTCCCTGGTACTCAAGAGCTCCTAACACAAATCCATAGGCAGCAGCTGCTCCAATGGCAGGCGCACCGCGTACTTCCATTTGTTCAATGGCCTCAGCCACTCCCTCATAAGACGTAGCATCTCGATAGACAATTTCTACTGGGAGCTTGGACTGATCTAATATTCGTAATGCATTACCAAGCCATTCAATCGATTTCAAAGTCCCACCGCCTTTTAAAATTTTCCAACTTCAACATTCGCTGAGACACATAGACATTCCTGATCTGGAGACCATAATTCAACGGTCGCTTGAATAAGTTGTGCAACGTTGCTTCCTAATTTCTTAATGCTCTCCATTACTTCGGCATGGCTTAAGCGATGAGCTGCGATTCCAGCCGCTTCATTGGTCACCATCCCGATGGAAGCATAACACATTCCTAGTTCACGTGCCAGAACTACTTCAGGGACACTGGTCATTCCGACAACGTCAGCACCAAGTTGCTGAAACATCCGAATTTCTGCTGGGGTTTCAAAACGTGGGCCTTCAGTACAAACATAACATGCCCCATTCTTAACCACAAGCCCTAGGTCTTCTGCCGCATTCACGATTACCTGGCGCGCAGCAGAACAATAGGGTTCTGTCATATCGACATGGAGTACACCGTGGTGCCCTCCTTCATAGAAAGTAAGTGGGCGACTTTTAGTAAAATCAAGAAACTGGTCGAAGAGGACCAATTCGCCCAAGTGGTAATCTACAGATAGAGAACCGACAGCCGCCGTAGCAAGAATTTTTCGCACGCCTAGTTCACGAAGCGCCCAAATATTTGCCCTGTAATTCACGAGGTGGGGAGGTGTGACATGACCACGGCCATGTCGACTCATGAACACTAGTTCTCGATTGGCAAGCTTTCCAACTATTGGTTCTACCGTCCCATAGGGAGTCTTCACTGTAATAATGCGCTGTTCAGTGAGGGTAAAGTGTTCAACTCCGGTTCCCCCAATAAGTGCATAATTTATCAGAATTCTTCCTCCTCTTCAGGGCTTCCGAACAATGCCGCTGCAAAATCCAAAGGAACAAACGGTCGCAAATCTTCCATTGCTTCACCAATGCCAATGAATTTTACCGGGATCCGAGTTTCCCCTTGAATTCCCAGCACAACTCCCCCTTTGGCCGTTCCATCCAACTTAGTCAAGACGATTCCAGTCACGCCGGCCACTTCCTGAAAAAGTTTTGCTTGTTGCAGAGCGTTTTGTCCTGTCGTAGCATCTAACACAAGTAAGACTTCATGGGGTGCACCTGGAATTTCGCGTTCAATCACCCGCTTGACCTTTCTCAGCTCTTCCATCAGGTTTACCTTATTGTGAAGACGACCAGCCGTATCCACAATCACGACATCGATATTACGAGACTTAGCAGCTTGTACCGCATCATAGGCAACGGCAGCAGGGTCTGCACCTTCCCGCTGTTTAATCACTTCTACCCCGCATCGCTCTCCCCAAATCTCAAGTTGGTCAATGGCTGCAGCCCGAAAGGTATCTCCAGCTGCCATCATAACCCGTTTGCCGTCCTTTTTGAACTGGTTGGCGAGCTTACCAATGGTTGTGGTTTTACCCACTCCGTTGACTCCAACCACAAGAATAATGCTTGGACCCTGCTTGGCGAAAGTGAGGTGTGTTTCTTCCCCTAATAACTCCCCGATTAATTCTTGTAGGACTAAGGTCAGTTCACTTGGCTCAGAAACTTTGCGTAGTTTAACTTCTTTACGTAAGCGTTCAACTAATTCGAAGGAGGTGTTAACACCGACATCCGACCGGATCAATACTTCTTCCAATTCTTCATATAGTTCTTCATCTATTTTCTTGCGACCTGTAAAAACCTGCTCAATCTTTTCCACAAAGTTTTGCCGAGTTTTCGTAAGGCCTGCTTTAAGTTGAGAAAAAAATCCTGCCACGTTTTTCCTTCCTCTCATGGTCACTATTGTCGTTATTTTAACATAATCAACGGCTTGTCTCAAACATTTTATAACCCCTTTCTCTACCTAGGCCGACTCGTCTCTATTCGTCCGATCGTCAAGTTGCACAGAAAGTAATTTTGAAACGCCTGACTCTTCCATTGTTATCCCATATAGAACATCCGCTGATTCCATGGTCCCTTTGCGATGGGAGATAACGATAAATTGAGTGGAGTGTGATAAGCGATGAATATATTCGGCAAAACGCTGAACATTAGCATCATCTAACGAGGCTTCGATCTCATCAAGTAGACAAAACGGACTGGGCTTCACGCGCAGCAATGCAAAGAGTAACGCGATGGCTGTTAGCGCCCGTTCCCCTCCTGATAATAAAGAGAGAAGTTGTTGTTTTTTGCCGGGTGGCTGAACGATAATCTCTACGCCCGTCTCTAATAAATGCTCGGGATCCACTAAACACAGTTCTGCACTTCCGCCTTTAAAGAGTTCTTTAAAAACATCCTTAAACGCATGGTTTACCGCATTGAAACTCTCAGCAAAACGCTCCATCATGATCTTATCTAATTCCGCAATGAGTTGGCGCAAGGTTTGATTGGCCTCGATCAAATCCTCCCGTTGATTTAACATAAATTCATGCCGACTGAGCAGCTTAGGATAGGCTTCTATTGCCGCTTGGTTAATGGGGCCTAATGCCTTGATCTGTTGTTTGAGCTCCTGGATTCGTTGCCCGATCGTCGCCCGATCTTCGACGGACTTATACATCATGGCCTCCTCCCAGGACAGAGAGAATTCTTCGCTTAACCGAGTGATTCCCGTTTGCCACTCCGTTTCCCAACGTGCAACACGCAATTCATTGGCATGAAGACGTTGCTCCTGCGTATGGGCTTCCTCACGTTTTTTCTGAATATCCGCTTCCCACTCCAGCACACGAGTTGCTAAAACTTCGCGTTCTTGGCGCTTTTGCATCAATAAGAATTGCTGAGCAGCCTGAGACTGACTTTGTTCCTCTAACTGGATGATTAAAGCAGTCTTTTCATCGTCAACCCCAGAATTCGCAAGCTGAACCTCTTCAAGATTTTGGAGTTTGAGTTTAAGACTGGCTTCATTTTCTTTGCATACCAATCGTTCTTGATCTAACGTTTCTAGGCACTGGGATAATTCTTGTTCCCATTTTGCGAGTTGGATTTTTTCCTGAGTTAAATGCTCTCCGACAGCCTCCAACGACTCGGCAGCTGTCTTCGCTTCTCGCTCACGTTTATGAAGTGCCTCTCGCAAAGAGATTGACTTCTTTTCAGCAGCTTCAAAGCGGTCTTTCAGCCCTTCCAGCGCCAAAGAAAGTTCTGCCTTCTGTTCAATGGCCCCTTGGTAACGATGGGAGGCAATCTGTAGGTCTTCCTTGAAGCGACGAATTTGAGTAGTCGCGCTATCAAACTGAGTCCTAAGCATGACGAGATACTCTTGTTTTTCACGTTGTTCTTGGGTAAGCTGGTCGATCACTGCTTGAATTCGACCTTGTTCTGCCTCGATTTCTGCTCGCTCTTGCTCCTTTTGTCGCCCTTCGTTTTTCAGGCGAGATAGGGTTTCAGCTAGGGACTCAATTTCGCGGGAACGTCCGAGCAAATTTCCGCCTTTGCGCTGGACACTCCCTCCACTTAAGGAGCCCCCTGGGTGAACCTGATCTCCCTCTAAGGTGACAATCCTTAGCTTATAACCCGAGAAACGTGCCACTCGAGTTGCCGCATCCATATCTGTAACAACGGTAATTCGACCTAACAGTGAAGCTAGCGCGGGTCGATACTTCTCTTCGAAACTGATTAAATCGAGGGCTATACCTACAAAACCAGGATCTTTTTGGACTGCAGGCAGAACAGATATCTTACTCCCTTGGATAACATCGAGAGGAAGAAAGGTAGCTCTCCCCAATTGACGGGCTTTTAAGTAGTGGATCGCTGCTTTTGCCGCCTGTTCACTCTCCGCAACAATATTTTGCAATCCGGCTCCTAAAGCCGTTTCCAAAGCTAGTTCATAATCCTCTTTGACGTTGATCAATTCAGCGACCGTTCCACACAATCCCACACCTGCGGGGATACCCTTCTTCTTAGCCAGCATCACCTCACGAACCCCGCGTTGATACCCCTCCAGATTGTCCTCTAAGGCTTGAAGCGCCTGGAGTCGAGCTCTCGTTTGATCTGCTTGGTTCATGAGTCGCTGTACTTGCTGTTGCTGCTCTTGACGATGTCTCTTAATCTTCTCTAGCTCATCTACTAAGCGAAGCCGTTCCTTGTCAGTAATCTGTAGTGCAGTTTCAATCTCCAGCTGTTCTTTTTCCAGAGCCAGGTGCCTTTCTTGTAAAGTTCCATGCTCTTTTTCTTTTTGCAGCAGCTCTTGTTCAAGCTGTCTGACTTGTTGCTCCAAAGACGAAAGCGTGTGTTGAGTTCCAGTTAACTGATTTGAACTGTGGGATTGTTCTGATAGGGCATCGAACAAGTCTGTTTTTAATTGTTCGATCTCCTTTGCCCCATTATTTCTGCGTGCTTCAGAAAGTCTTTCTTCCTGGAGCATGACATTTTGCTGTGCTTTTCCAACCGTATGTTTTAAGACACTCTGTTTAGCTTCTAGCGCCTTAATTCGTTCCAGCACATCCTTAAGCCGCTCTTCGTCGACATGACGCTCTCGTCCCAAGCGGGTGATTTGATCAGCGAAATATCCAGCCCGTTCAACCCGCAGATTTAACTCATGTTTTAAAGCATTTAGGGCTTGCTCTGCCTGGAATACCTCATTTTGCTGCCTTTGGATTGTTTCATCACTATGTTTCAGGTTAACCTTATCCTCAATAGTTAGACTCTCTTTAAGGGCTAACGCTGCTTGCACTGACATCAGCGCTGATTGCAATTTCTCAGAGTTCGACTCTCCTGCAGACAACTTTTGTTTTACCTCGGTGACATCTAGGACTACTCCCAGAATTTCTAGGCGTTTTTGTTCTTCAGAGAGAGCTAGACTTTGCTCGGCCACTTGGGCTTGGGCAGCCAGAGGAGTCAACTGATCCTCAATTTCTTGGACAATATCTTCCAGCCGTTGCAGATTCAGGACCGTATCATCGAGACGCTTTAAGGCTTCGCGCTTTCTAAAACGGAACTTGGTAATCCCTGCCGCTTCTTCGATGAGTGATCTCCGTTCTTCTGATTTTAGGTTTAGTATCTCCTCAACCCGCCCCTGCCCAATGATCGAAAATCCTTCTTTTCCCGCTCCCGTATCCATGAAAAGTTCCTGAATATCTTTAAGTCGAGAAAGAGCTTTATTAATTAAATATTGAGATTCACCATCACGATAAACCCGCCTGGTGATCGTCACTTCCCGAAAGTCTAACGGGAAAATTCCAGTTGAGTTATCAAAAATCAGGGATACTTCTGCCATTCCGACTTGGCGCCGTTGTGAACTCCCAGAAAAGATAACGTCCTCCATTTTTGCGCCTCGAAGGCTCTTAGCGCTTTGTTCACCTAAGACCCAACGAACAGCATCAGCAACGTTACTTTTTCCACTCCCGTTCGGACCGACAATAACGCTTAATCCCTGGCCTAGTTCCAATTTCACACGATCAGCGAACGATTTAAAACCCTGAATATGAATCCCCTTCAAGAAGACTGGGAAATTCTCAGGTTTAATCATCGTTCTCACTCCCCCAAAGGTCTAGTACCTGTTGAGCAGCCTGTTGCTCAGCCTCTTTTTTAGTTCGGCCTATCCCTTTTCCCAATAAATCTCCTCCGATAAAAACACCCGCCGTAAAGCACTTGTTGTGATCAGGGCCTTCCTCCACTAAAATCTGATAGTTAACTTCTTTTTCTTCCCGTTGTGCTTTTTCCTGTAGTACGGTCTTATAGTCCCCATAATTTCCCTTGGCGACTTCCTCAATCGACGGTTTAAGCAGCTCTAATATAACCCGTCGAGCTTCCAGCAATCCATATTGTAAATAAATTGCTCCAACGACTGCCTCCCAGGCATCAGCCAAAATAGAAGGCCGTTCCCGTCCCCCAGATACCAGTTCCCCTTTACCTAATAATAGCTCTTGTCCTAACTCAATTTCATGGGCTTTGCGAGCCAAGGTTGTCTCATTAACAACAGCTGCCCGCATCTTAGTGAGCTCTCCTTCTGGGCGGTCCGGATAACTGAGATATAGATATTCTGCAATCACAAAATCCAAAATCGCATCCCCTAAAAATTCCAGGCGTTGATTATTTTCTTTGCCAAACTGTGGGTTTTCAAAGATGTACGAAGGATGCGTCAAGGCAGTGACAAACAACCGATTAGGTGGGGTCCCCAATTCCAACCGTTTGGCCAGCTTAATTCCCGGCTCTAATTTAAAGGAAGATAGGGCGTATTTTTTTCGCCCTGATCTTCCTTCTGTTTTTGTTGAGTTTGCAGTCGCGTCGGATCTCTTTTCGACCATACTCTTGATCTCCTTACCTTTAGGCAAATTTCTTCAATACGATTGTGGCATTATGTCCACCAAAACCTAGTGAATTAGACATCGCCACGTTGACAGCCTGTTTTCGCGAGTAATTAGGAACATAGTCCAGATCACATTCCGGGTCAGGTTCTCCGTAATTGGTGGTCGGTGGGATCGAACCCCGATCGATGGTCAGGGCACAAATGATCGCCTCAATAGCACCAGCTGCCCCCATTAAGTGCCCCGTCATGGATTTAGTTGAACTAATCGCCAGCTTCGCTGCATGACTGCCAAACAACGTCTTAATGGCCTCTGTTTCCGTCGCATCATTGGGACCCGTACCTGTACCATGCGCATTAATATAATCAACCTCTTCAACATTTACCTCGGCATCATTTAAAGCCAGACGCATGGAACGGACAGCGCCTGCGCCGCCAGGAGCTGGGGTCGTAATATGATGGGCATCCGATGTACTCCCATAACCCGCCAGTTCAGCATAGATACGAGCACCACGAGCCTCAGCATGCTCCAAAGATTCTAAAACCAAAACCCCCGCTCCTTCACCCATGACAAATCCACTGCGGCGTTTATCAAAGGGTCGGCAAGCTTGTTCAGGGTGTTCCTTCTCGGTTGACATCGCTTTCATGGAACAAAAACCCGCAAACGCCAAATGAGTAATCGGTGCCTCGGTACCTCCACAGATCACGATGTCTGCTTCTCCGCGTTGAATGATACGCAGCGCTTCTCCTATGGCGTTGGTTGCTGAAGCACAGGCTGTAACCACCGTAATACTAGAACCTTGAAAGCCAAAGGCAATCGATAAATGTCCCGCTGCCATATTACTAATCAGCATAGGAACAAAAAAGGGACTAATTCGGTTGCTGCCTTTATTCATAAGTACCTCTTTTTGGTCCTCAAACGAGGTCACGCCACCGATTCCACAGCCAATCACAGTTCCAACTCGTTCCTTGTCCACGTTTTCCATATTTAGTCCGGAATCTTGCAACGCCAGTTTAGCTGCGGCCATAGCGAATTGAGTAAAGCGGTCCATGCGTCGACTTTCCTTTTTATCGATATAGTCCGTTGGCTCAAAATCCTTAATCTCTGCGGCAACTTTTGTGGGAAGACCGGCAACATCAAACCGTGTCAATAATCCAATTCCGGACTTTCCTGCCATTAAATTATTCCAGAATTCATCCAGAAGATTTCCCAAGGGAGTGACTACTCCCATTCCCGTAATGACTGCACGATGTTTCACACCGACTCCTCCTTCAAACCCAGGATTCCTTTTTTAATATCTTCAAAAATCTCATGGACCGATAAAATATCATTGATTTTATGGACTTTGGCCCCTGAAAAAATTAGGCCCTCATGAACATCACCCGTTTGCGCCTTAATTAAACGATTCATGATACAGAAGTTTCCCTCACACTGTTTGAGACAACCCATGCAATCCGTCGGCGTGACGTCCACCTTTTCATCAAGCATTTTGGTGAAGGGGTTCTTTATCCCCCGGGCCAGCATCCCCACAGGACTATGAATGAACACGACGTCCTCTTCCGCAGCCTTTAACATTTCCTCTTTCCAAGCGAAAGCTGCACTGCTCTCTTCGCTAAGGGCGAACCGTGTTCCCATTTGCACCCCATCTGCACCATGCTTCAACATTTCTGCAACACCTTGGCCATCAACGACACCTCCCGCGCCAATGACAGGAATACTGACAGCTGCGATGACCTCTGGCAGAATATCGTGGATGGAACGATCTGTTCCAAGATGTCCGCCAGCCTCTACCCCTTCCACAATCACGGCAGCCGCACCCAGCTTTTCGGATAGTCTAGCAAGTTTGGCAGATGATACAATCGGTACGACCGGTATGCCCTTTTCCTTACCCCAGGCAAACATATCCCTTGAAAATCCGGCTCCCGAAACTAAAAGATCAATCTTCTCTTCAAAAGCGGCTTGAACTAATTGGGCAAATTCGCGGACAGCAAACATAATGTTAACCCCAATAATTCCTTTGGTTCGCCTGCGCGCCTCACGAATCTCCGCTCTCAGTTCCTCTACGGACAAACCACTGCCTGCAATTATGCCGATCCCCCCTTCTTCTGCTACTGCAGCTGCGAGAGGGGCCATGGATATCCTTACAGCCATTCCTCCTTGGATTACAGGAATTTTGGCTACTAAATTTGCAATACGTAGTACAGGTATTTTCACGATTTTTCCTCCCATTTAGAGATCTTACCCCTTTAAATCGCCTAACACTTATCTTCTAAATATCTATTTCAATTTCTCTTAACCTCAAAATAGATAAGAGAAACAACCTTCTTTAAAAGAAAGTCCCGCATTTGAATACGGGACCTTCTGAGGTTATTTGTTTTCCTTAATGAAGTTCACTGCATCTCCAACTGTCCGAATTTTTTCTGCTTCTTCATCCGGAATATCCAAGTCGAATGCCTCTTCAAGAGCCATAATCAATTCAACGATATCCAAAGAATCTGCATTTAGCTCTTCAAAGGAGGTTTCCGGGGTAATGTTTGCTTCATCTACCCCAAGTTGTTCGACGACGATGGCTTTCACTTTATCGAAAACTCCCATCTGCTTCTTCACCTCCTCTCAAAACTTAACTTGAACCTTACATTTCCATACCCCCATCGACACATAAAGTCTGTCCAGTTATGTAGGACGCCTCTGGGGACACAAGGAATCGAACCACTTTGGCAACGTCTTCAGGCTTTCCCATGCGACCTAGTGGGATTCCACGCAAAATATCACTTTGCATCCCTTCTGGTAATGTTTCCGTCATATCTGTGAAAATATACCCAGGTGCGACCGCATTAACACGAATTCCACGCGATGCAAATTCCTTAGCAATGGATTTGGTAAATCCAATCATGCCCGCTTTAGCTGCTGCATAATTGGCTTGTCCCGCATTCCCTGATAAGCCCACTACAGAGGAAATATTAACGATAACCCCCGAGCGTTGTTTTAGCATTCCTTTACTGACCGCCTTAGTGCAAAGGTAAGCCCCTTTGAGATTGGTTGCCAGGACCGAGTCCCAGTCCGCTTCTTTCATGCGGAGCAACAGAGAATCCCGTGTAATCCCTGCATTGTTGACAAGAATGTCAACCTTTCCGAAATGATCCAAGGTTGTTTTTAACAACCGATCAACCTCCGCCGCTTGGCTGACATCCGCTTGAACGGCCAAACCTTCTCCACCTGCTTCACGGATCAAGCTTAGCGTTTCCTCTGCTTTATCGGCACGACCGGCATAATTAACCACGATCTTTACCCCTGCGGTTGCCAGCTCCAATGCTATGGCGCGCCCGATTCCACGCCCACTCCCAGTAACAATGGCTACGCTATCATTCAGCACCATTTTAACGACTCTCCTTCAAATATGCAAGTGACATTTCCAGGGACGCTTTATCCTCGATCCGGAGGAGCTTAGCGTCAGGAGCAATTTTTTTAACTAAACCTGTCAAGACTTTACCAGGTCCACACTCTATGAACGTATCAACCCCTAAGTCTAGCAGACGCAGAACGGATTGCTCCCATAAAACTGCGCTGCTAACTTGCTTTATTAAGGTACTAACCGTACGTTCCGAAGAAAAAACCTCCGCCCCATCAATGTTGGCCACGACTGGGCAACGAGGGGTTTGCCAAGGCACTTTTTCTAAGACTAAACGCAGAGCTTCGCCCACACCTGCCATCAAACTGGAGTGAAATGCCCCGCTCACGGTTAACGGTATTGCCCGTTTTGCGCCTAATCCCTTAGCCATCTCAATGGCATAGGCTACAGCCTCTTTTTCCCCAGAGATAACCACTTGTCCTGGACAATTATAATTTGCCGGTGCCACAACACCGTGGCCAGAGGCTAGCCGGCAAGCTTCTTCCACTTGATCCGCAGATAAGCCTAGGATGGCAGCCATCCCTCCTACACCCTTGGGATCCGCTGCTTGCATAAGTTCTCCACGTCGTCTCACGACACGTAAAGCCTCAGCTAAATTAAAGCTGCCCGCTGCGACATGTGCCGAGTACTCGCCCAGACTGTGCCCTCCAACAAAATCAGGTTCTATCCCTGCCTCCTGAAGTTGCTGCCAAGCCACGACGCTTACGAGAAGAATCGCAGGTTGGGTATTGATCGTCTGTTGGAGTTCGTTTTCCGGGCCCTCTTCGATTAAGGAGATAAACTCATCACCCAGGATTTCACGTGCCAGCTCCAGCGCTTTCCCGCCACTCGGAGTCTGGAAGAGTTCTTTTCCCATGCCAATATATTGAGATCCTTGTCCTGGAAATATACAGGCTAGTTTACCCAACGATCATGCCCTCCCATCTCCAAATCGCGCAGCCAGACGCTTGTATTCCCGTTCTGCAGATTGCATGATGTCTTGAATAATCTGGGCGGCAGGTTCGATACGCTGAACCGCTCCTGCGATTTGACCGGCCATGATAGAACCATTCTCGATATCCCCTTCCACCATGGCTAAGCGCAATTTTCCGATTCCCAGTTTCTCTATATCCGCAGCCAGCATTCCCTCCCGTTCATGTTGCTCTATTAGACGGGTAAAGCGGTTATCCAAGCAACGAACTGGGTGACCCGTTGAGCGCCCGGTAATGACCGTAGCGCGATCTTTTGCTTTGGTAATTTTATCTTTGATAAGATGGGAAATAGTACATTCTTCCGCACACATAAAGCGTGTCCCCATTTGGACCCCTTCAGCGCCGAGAGCCAAAGCCGCCACTAAACCACGGCCATCCACAATTCCTCCTGCTGCAATCACTGGAATTTTCACAGCATCGACAACTTGGGGTACTAGTGGAAAGGTTCCAATTTCCCCAATATGCCCGCCAGATTCCATGCCTTCTGCAATGAGTGCGTCAACCCCTGCCTTTTCTAAACGTTTGGCCAAGGCCACCGAAGCAACTACAGGGATTACTTTTGTGCCTATTTCTTTTAGCATTGGCACGTATTTTCCCGGGTTCCCTGCCCCTGTTGTAATCACCGGGACACGTTCCTCAAGGATGACCTGCATGACTTCATCTACGAATGGGGACATGAGCATGACATTAACCCCGTATGGCTTTTTTGTAATGGCCTTCACTTTGCGAATTTCCACACGCAACCAATCAGCCGGAGCCTGTCCTGATCCAATGATGCCTAAACCTCCACTTTCGGAGACCGCAGCGACCAATTCTCCTGTCGAAACCCAAGCCATTCCGCCTTGGAAAATTGGGTACTCAATATTGATAAGTTCACAGATCCTCGTTTTAATCATCGTTTTAGGCCTACTTTCGTCCATTTCAAAACACACGCTCCCCAAGTCAAGCCTGTTCCAAATCCAACCATCACAATGATATCCCCCTCTGTGATGAGACCTGCTTGAAAAGCCTCATCTAAGGCAATCGGAATGGACGCAGCTGACATATTACCATATTTGTCTAAATTGATCACCACTTTATCCTTTGAAATTCCCAATCGCTTGACAGCGGCATCGACGATCCGCATATTAGCTTGATGGGGAACTAGGAGATCAATATCGTCCTTCGTCAAACCAGCCTTCTGAAGAACCTTGACCGAAACATCCCCCATAATCCGAACTGCAAATTTATAGACTTCCTTGCCCTCCATCTGAAGGGTGTGGAGATTCTTTTCCACGGTTTCCAGACTAGCTGGACACTTTGAGCCTCCAGCGGGTTGGCTTAATAACGCGCCACCAGAACCGTCTGAACCTAATTCGAAACTCAAGAAACCAAAACCCTCTTCCACCTGCTGCAAAACCGCAGCTCCAGCACCATCACCGAAAAGAACACAGGTTGAACGGTCTTGCCAATTAAGGATTTTGCTCAAGGTTTCCCCACCAATGACAAGCACCGTTTTATATAATCCTGAGGCAATAAACTGGCTGCCAGTCGCCACAGCATAGATAAACCCTGTGCATCCGGCTTCCAGATCAAAGGCCGCCGCATTTTTTGCTCCCAAACGATCAGCAACCAAGCATGCTGTTGCCGGGAACGCATAATCGGGTGTTATCGTGGCGACGATAATCAATTCTACCTCTTCAGGGGCGATCTGAGCATCCTCTAAGGCCTTCAAACCTGCCTGATAACATAGTTCCGACACAGGCATGTCCTTAGGGGCTATATGACGCTGTTTAATCCCTGTTCGAGATACAATCCATTCATCATTTGTGTCCACAAATTGTTCTAAATCCAGATTGGTCACTACATTTTCAGGAACGTATGACCCTAAACCCACAATTCCCACACTACGCATCAATCGCAGTCCTCTTTTCTCATTAGTAACATCAGGCTCACTTGGGGAGATCTTCCCGAATCTGTTCAATCAGACCCACTTGTACACATTCTCTGGCGACGCGGATGGCATTCATAATTGCCTTCGCTTTCGAACTTCCGTGACAGATAATGCTAATCCCATTCACTCCAAGTAAGGGTGCTCCACCATATTCCGCATAGTCCATCATTTGAGCAATTTCTTTTAAGCCCGGTTTTACAGCGAGAGCACCTAGTTTTCGAACCAGGTTCGAAGTAATTCTCTCCTTAATCTGCTCAAACAATACCCCGGCCAAGCCTTCTAAGGTTTTTAGCAAGATATTACCCGCAAAACCATCACAAATCACCACATCAGCACGTCCATAGGGAACATCCCGTCCTTCAACGTTACCCATGAAATTAAGAGGACTTGCTTTTAGCAAAGGGTAAGTCTTCTGGGTCAGTTCGTTGCCCTTTCCCTCTTCGCTCCCAACATTTAATAGACCCACGCGTGGATTTGAAATCTCCAAAATTTTCTGGGCATAGATGTTACCCATTAAAGCGAATTGAGAAAGTTGCTCCGGAGTAGCATCCATATTTGCCCCTACATCGAGGAGGAGTTTCCCACCTTCCGGAGTCGGCAGAACCGTGGCAATGGCTGGGCGTTCGATTCCCTTGATCCTCCCCAAACCCAAAAGGGCAGCAGCCATTTGGGCACCTGTACTTCCAGCACTTACGACGGCATCAGCATCTCCCTGCTTGACTAATTTGGTCGCTACAACAATCGAAGAATCCTTCTTTTTACGAACGGCATTGGCCGGATGTTCGTCCATCTCTATAACTTCAGAAGCTCCATAGACTGAAATATTCTTCAATTTCGAGTCAGAGAGTAGTGGTCGTATCCGTTCTTCTTGCCCTACCAAAATTAGCTGTACATTCGGATTTGCTTCTGCTGCTATCAGGGTACCTCTGATTATCTCTTCTGGGGCATGATCACCACCCATTGCATCCACAGCGATTCTCATTGTTTCATCTCCTTATCCCCACACCCAATCAATCATCGATCGCGAAAAGAATCCAATTTCCACGGAGTACTTCCTCTGAATTGACGTTTACTGTTACTTGAACCCAATATTTATTCTGTTTTCGTTTCTCTACTTTTCCTTCAGCAACAGCAACCTCACCTAATCGAACGGGTCGTAAAAATTTTAAATCAACACTTCCGGTTAAAGCCATCGGCGCATCTACTAAGGCAATCGCTAAGGAATTTGCTTGGGCAAACAAATAATGCCCCCGAGCCACTCGCGCCTTGCTTAAAACCATGCTCTCTTCAATCTTCAACTCAGAACGAGCTCTTTCCCCAACCTTTAGTTCTACTAAATTTCCGATCAATTCCTGATCATCTAAGGATTTTAAGGACGAATAAACTTCTTGGGCTACGACCCGAGTTCGTTCTCGAAGTTCCGGGATCCCCAGTACGCCTCGATCTAAACGTATGGTTGAGACACTCACTTTAAACCTCTCAGAAAGTTCCTCATCGGTAAAAAAAGGATCCTTGGCTAGAGCTTCCCCTAAAACCTTACGCCGTTCTTCTTTATGATAACGACCCATGTATATCACCATTTCTCATCATGCATTTTTCCAATCACTTCGCCTAATGACTAAAACTACTTATGTAAGGTTTGAAACCCTATGTGCATGCAACATGTCTCGTGTCTCGTGCTTCGTGCTTCGTGCTTCGTGCTTCGTGCTTCGTGCTTCGAACCTCGAACCTCGAACCTCGATTTTAGTACCTGGTCACAATTATAGACTATCTTAAGATACTTATCAAGAAATAAACCTGTCGAAAGCCTTCGGAAAGTAAAAAACAAAGAACTCTTATGCAAAGAGTTCTTTGTTTTTAGCGTATAAGCTTTATGCTTCAACTGTAATAACTGCCTTAGAATTATAGAACCCACAACTTGGGCATATATAATGAGGCATTTTTGGCTGATGGCATTGGGGGCATTTGATGTGGTTCGGTGCAGTTAGTTTCCACATAGCCCGACGTTTACGCACTCTTGATTTCGATTGTCGATGTTGCGGAACACCCATAGTTACACCCCCTTTATGTTTTAAAAACTTTATCAGTCATTGGTTTGCCACTTTTCCAGTGCTGCTAACCGAGGGTCCCTGACACCTTCCCCGCAATCACACGGGGTCAGATTTCGATTTGCACCACAGGTCGGGCATAGCCCCTGACACTCTGCTGAACATATAAACTTCATCGGTAAAGCTACTACAATTTGTTCAAGAATTCGATCCTTAATATCAATCTCATCTTTATCCAAAAGGAGAGCTGTCTCTAGTTGATCGTCTGTTGCAAGCGTTCGGAAAACCCATTCATCTTGGAAGGAGAGATTTAAGGGATATACGAACGACTCCAGACAACGTCCACACATAGCTTTAAGTTCTGTGTGAATCGTTCCATTAACGAGCATCGCTTTACTTGTGTTGTTTACCTGAAGTTGTACGCGTACCGGTGCTTGAAATGAGAGGGCTTCAATTCCCAAATCCAGAGCAGAAAAGTCTTCCACTAAATCAAAATGGACACTTTCTCCACCTCTATAACGAACCTGAGCTACATTCACTTTCATATTACCACCCCAATACACATTCATTATTATAGTTGGCACATTTTTCTTTGTCAAGGGAAAACTCTTTACCACGTACTTTGGATGGTATTATTCATTTTCACGGATTAATTCATTCGTATCCAGCGCAATCATCAATTCTTCATTAGTTGGTATTACGAGAACCCGACATCGAGCGTGAGGTTTAGAAACATCTACTTCCTCACTTCGAACCTTATTTTTCTCACGGTCAAGGCTTACGCCAAGGTAATCCAGGTTTTTACAGATCGTTTCTCGCATGCTGGCTGCGTTTTCGCCAACGCCTGCCGTGAATATTATGGCATCGACTCCACCCAACACTGCGGCATAAGCACCAATATATTGCCTAACATCATGTTCGAAAATATCTAAGGCGAGTCGTGCACGGGCGTGTCCTTGTTCTGCTGCCACTTCGATGTCCCTGAAATCACTGCTTATCCCCGAAACCCCTAAAGCTCCGCATTTTGTATTGAGAAAATCATTCATTTGATCAACGTTAAAGCCTTCTCGACACATAATGTAGGTCACAATGGCCGGATCCAAGGCACCAGAGCGCGTCCCCATCATCAGACCGTCTAAAGGAGTAAAGCCCATTGATGTTTCAATCGATCTCCCTCCTCGGATGGCAGCAATCGAGGCCCCGTTTCCTAAATGACAACTGATAATCTTTAGTTCTTTGAGTGGTTTCTTGAGAAGAATCGCAGCACGTTGACTGACATATTTATGAGAAGTCCCATGAAAACCATATTTCCGAATTCCATATTTTTTGTAATATTCATAGGGTAATCCATAAATATAACTGTCTGGTCGCATGGATTGATGGAAGGCAGTATCAAAAACTGCCACTTGGGGAACTCCAGGCATCATTTTCTGACAAGCTTTGATTCCTGCAATATTTGGAGGATTATGGAGGGGGGCCAGCTCAATACAGTCCTTCAGAGCCTTCATGACCGCTTCATCAATAACTACGGACTTTGAAAACCTTTCCCCCCCGTGAACCACACGGTGCCCGATTCCAGAGATTTGGGTTAAATCCTTAATGGCACCGTATTCAGGGGAAATCAAGGCCTCTAGTACGAGCTTAATAGCCATGGTATGATTTGGGATTTCAGACCTAATGACGTGTTTTTCTCCTGATCCCGTTCGATGAGTAAGCACCGACCCCTGAAGACCAATGCGATCAACCAGTCCTTTGCCTATAGCATTCTTTGTGGCCATATCAATCACTTGATACTTCAGAGAAGAACTACCACAATTTATAACCAGTATTTTCATTGTTAATACCCCTTTTGTGTTTTCCAATCTTTAGTCGATAAGTATTATTCTATAGTCTTCCCTGAAAAATTAGTTTTCCACTTCTTAACTTGCTCCATTTCTTTCCACCTTTGATTATATATCTTAAAAGAGTGTAGCACAAAATCTTTGGTTTTTTAACCCCTTACGCCATTATTCTCCTAATTTCAGAAGATTTCGCCAAAGCTACTGCGCGACCAAGTTGTATTGCCTCTTCAGCACGATCAAAGTGAAAACTTCCGATATGTCCAATATCCGGTTGGATTAGCAGATCTGCACCATGGCAACGGGCCTGAAACACTTCCTCTTCGAGTATTTCAATGGACTGGAGTAAAATATCCATGGCACTAGTTAGTTTGTTAACTAGTCCTTTTTTTACATCCACTGCTAAAACTCTCTCCGCCCCCATTTCCCGAGCAATATGTATAGGTAAACGATTTTTAACGGCACCATCGACCAGGAGACGACCCTGATAACGATAGGGTTTAAAAAAACCGGGGATAGAAATACTCGCTCGAACTGCTTGAGCTACACTACCTTCACGAAATACGACAAGCTCCCCGGACTCGATGTCAGTCGCTACGACCGCTAAAGGAATTTTCAGGTCCGAAAATGACATATCTTTGGTTAAGAGTCGAATAACTTCAAGTATCCGATCTCCTTTGATGAGTCCTGCTTTAGAAACGGCAGGATCGAGAATCTTCTTAGCAAAACCTGGATACGTCAACAATCGCTCAATCCGATAAAGATCCATTCCAGAACACAACAAAGCGCCGAATATAGCACCTGCGCTACATCCGACTACAACGTCCATACTAATTTTTTTTTCTTCAAGTACTTGTAAGATACCTAAGTGGGCGAACCCTCGAGCGCCTCCGGCGCCCAAAACAAGTCCTCTTATAGGATTCATGGATAGTTTCCTCCTTACCAAGACTTCTAGGGCCTGGCATACTTCCATATAAATTATGTAGGAAGGTGAAGGAAGGTGATATTTCTATGTCTAACGTTACCCGGGTCTTGGCCTTGAGCCTCCTTGCCCTCGGCATGTTTATGTATCCACAGGAAGTGCTTAGTTCTGCCGGTGGTGGCTTGACCTTATGGTGGCGTTTTGTCCTCCCTGCATTACTCCCCTTTTTTGTTCTCTCCGAACTGCTGATGGCTTCAGGATTTGTTCATTTTCTTGGTGTTCTGCTGGAATCTTTTATGCGTCCGATCTTCCGTCTTCCTGGCAAAGCAGCTTTTGTCGTAGCTATGGGCTATACGTCAGGCTTTCCGATGGGGGCAGTACTCACCGCTCGGCTTCGTAAAGACGGAGAAATTTCCCGGGAGGAGGGGGAACGTCTCTTAGCTTTTACTAATAATCCCAGCCCAGGCTTTATGTTTGGTGCCGTTGCCTCAGGTATGTTAGGTAAACCGGCACTCGGAATCCTGTTAGCCAGCTCAGTTTATTTGGCAAATTTGATCGTTGGCTTCTTTTACCGTTTTTATCGAGTAGCTTCTAGTTCCCCGCAACGCCTGCAGCTTCCCTCTTTCAAACGGGCTTGGAACGAAATGAAAAATGCCCAAAGTAGAGACAACCGTCCCTTCGGACAGGTCCTTGGGGATGCAGTCAAGCAAAGTACTAACACCGTTCTGATGGTAGCTGGTTACATGGCTTTTTTCTCGGTGATTCTAAGACTCTTAAACCTCTGGCACATCACCTTGTTTCTGGCGTCCCTAAGTCATATGGTTGTCCAAGGCATTCCTATTCCCGTTTTTCAGGCCTTTTTCAATGGTCTTTTTGAAATGACGTTGGGTTGTCAGGAAGCAATCCGAGCGCTTTCCTCCCTCCATCAACAAGTAGCACTTCTGACCTTAATTATGGGCTGGGGTGGACTCTCTGTGTTTGCGCAAGTTGCTGGATTAATCAGCGGCACGGATTTGCGCTTCTCGTCCTTTGTAATCGCCCGCGCACTCCAGGCAATTCTGGCAATGGGTCTGAGCCAGCTTTTCCTCATAGTTGCTAAGGTACCCACCGCGACGCTTCCCATTCAAGTTCCAGACACTACCGCCCTGGTCTGGAATACTTGGCATTTAAGTTCTCTCGTATTTATTGGGATGATGAGCACTCTAATAGTTCTCGCCTTGATCCGAGTCCGCAGATCGTAGTTCGACCAGCGGCATCGGGTTCTCTGACATTAAGTAGGGTGAGATTACTCACCCTACTCATTTTCAGTGATGACAGTTTTCCGGTCCCGGTCTTCCTTAGCTAACCCCTTTAATTCCTCCCTGTTTTTACGCAGAGCCTGAAGCGTCTGGTATAGACTTTGTTCAACATGTTGAAGCATTTCATCAGCGTATTGTACAGCACCAGTCTTGACATCACGAGCAAATGTTTGCGCCTGCTTAACGATATCCTCGCCATAGCTCTGAGCTTGTTTAACCACTTCATTTTCTATCGCCATCTTATCAACGTAGGTTTTTCCACGCTCGATTAATTTTTGCGCTTCCGCTTCAGCTTCATCTAGAATACGTTGCCGTTCTTTTAAAACCCACTTAGCATTTGTTAGCTCTTCCGGTAAGGCTGCTCTCACTCGATCAAGCAACTCGAAGACTACAGAATCATCGACTAATACTTTTCCTGTCATGGGGATCTTCGTCCCATGATCTATGATCTCTTCAACTTCATTGAGCAAGCTCAGAATATCATTTTCCACTTATATCTCTCCCTCTTCATCATCAATTCTCTGTAGATACCATACTTTTGTGTCTCCGTATTCCCGTGATTTACGGACTTCAAACGGATAAATAGTATCATTACTCAATTCTTCATCATTGGCTGTTTCAGCAACAATCACTCCGTCTGGTGTCAAATAAGAGTATTTCTTTAAGGTCAATAGAACCTTAAGCACAAGCTCCTTACGATAAGGGGGGTCCAGAAAAATAAGGTCGAAAACTTCATTAGGGTATCTATCTATGTATTTAAAGGCATCCATCAAAAAGAGGTTGGTCTTTTGGCTTACCCCAATTTGATCAAGATTTTTCAGTATGACCTGATGCGCTTCAAAACTCTTTTCGACTAGCACCGCTTCACAAGAACCTCGGGAGAGCGCTTCAATCGCCAAGTTACCGGTTCCAGCAAAAAGGTCTAAAACCCGCGCATCTAAAACTTTGTCCCCTAGAACACTAAAAATCGCACCCTTTACTTTGTCCGAAGTCGGGCGTGTCTGCATTCCCTCGACAGCCTTAACCTGTCGGCCACGCATTTCACCGGCAATAATCCTCATACATCCTCCATACTGTATTATAGCAGAGCCTATTAAGCTTTACACTACAACTGCCAATCAGTTCACTTATCTCATGCTTTTACCCATTTTGCTACGAGAAATCCAGGGTTCCCTTGCTGACTTTCTTCCTGTTTCATTGCTTCGTTGAGTTTGATACCATTTATCATACTCAGATGCCGAAGCATCAAAAAATGGATTTTCCAGTTACGATTCCTCCATCTCTTTTATGTAATAGTATACCACAGTGAATAGCTAAATTTCCTGTATATCCTTGCTGTTTTTGTTAATACTAAAGATGGCAACGATGAACATTACTAATCATTGATTGCCCTTCCCCCATCCAACTCTTCCTTTCGTTTTTCCTCTCTGTTCACTGGAGCTTAATCGCCCCAGTGACTTTTTTAAGCTTAGTATAAGCGCCAGCCAAGTTATGTATAATTGCAATTTAAAGGAGTTATTAGTTTGAAAGAACATAATTTTTTGTGCCTTGAGCACAGCGAAAGGAATGAAACTTAAAATGAACAAATCTGATCTCTATCGACACCTCAATGTTCAGCTTGACTTAGCCGTGGAGGCCCACCAGCTCTTCCGGGGGGAAAGCGGGGAAGAAATACCAGGCGTTCGCATGAATGAAGAGCAACTCGAACACGCTAAAGTTACCATCATTACCGTCGAAACTGATGAAGGAGTTAATGCAATTGGTAAGCCAAAAGGACATTACATAACCATTGATGCACCTGAAATCCGTACTAATAATTATGTCATCCACGAAAACATCACCCATGTTCTTGCAGATCAATTAATTGAACTAATGGGTCTCAAAGAAGATGCTAGCATTTTAATCGTGGGGTTAGGTAATTGGAATGCTACACCCGATGCTCTAGGTCCTCAAGTTATTAACAAAACTATGGTTACCCGTCATCTTTTCCAACTTTCTCCGGATGAATTGAAAGGCCAAATGAGAAAAATCAGCGCCATCGCTCCTGGAGTATTGGGAATTACTGGAATTGAAACCGCTGAAATCATTCGGGGTATCGTAGAACATGTCAAGCCCGATTTAGTCATTGCCATTGATGCCCTTGCAGCTGGTTCCCTAGAACGGATTGGGACAAGCATTCAGCTCGCCGATACTGGAATCCACCCTGGTTCAGGTGTAGGAAACCGGCGAGCAGGCATTACCGAAGAAACGTTAGGCTGCAAAGTGATTGCCATCGGTCTACCAACAGTTGTCAATGCTGGCGTGATCGCTCATGATGTGGTTGAAGGGGTTTTTCAACAATTTGTTACCAGTCCTAAGTTATATCAACTATACAAGGGTATAAAACCAGAAACATTCAGTCAAATCATCGATGATGTTCTTTCCCCTTTCCAAGGAAACCTCATGGTAACACCTAAAGAAATCGATTCCCTAATTCAAACCGTAGCTAAAATTATTGCAGGTGCTTTAGCAATCAGCCTACATCCAGGTATTGATCGTGAAGATTACGAGCGTTACTTACAGTAATAGTTTATTCCATTTTCCTCCAGATTTGACTAAGTAGAAATACAATTGCGATTTGGTAGGTTAATACATCTGTTACGTAAAGTAGGGAAAGGGCCAGGTTACTTAAACCTGACCCTTTCCATTATGAGTTTATTGTTTTTGGGAATTGGGAAAACTTTTGTGTTTACGATTTGCAATCCCAATCTCCTGTGCGACTTCATACTTGAATTTCTCTAATTCTGGTGTGAGTTGGGCGATGGTTTTGCTTTGATTAGCCAATGCTTACACCTCCTTAGATTTTCTATATCAACGATTGAACGAATCAGACAGCAGACCTTCTTCGCTGCTGTCTAGTTAATTTGCATCCGCTTCTTGATGATATTATTTGACCATTTCATTAAAAAAATACTCGGCAAATCCTGCCAGAACTCAGGCTAATTCCATGAGAATATCCAACATCTTCTGTGTATTATTCATAAAAGCTCGCATAATTTGATAATGTTCTATTTCTTCATACTTAACAATTTTAAATCCATCTTGAATCTGATATATTCGCGCCTGGGGATAAGCCATTATGATGGGAGAATGAGTGGCAATGATAAACTGCGACCCTTGATGAACCAATTCATGTAATCTCGTTATCATTGACATTTGCCGCGAAGGTGATAAAGCGGCTTCAGGTTCATCTAGAATATATATCCCTTTCCCTCGAAATTTATTTTGAAAAACTGCAAAGAATGATTCTCCGTGAGATTGTTCATGGAGAGACCGGCCTCCATAGAAATTGATTAATGGCGGTCCAAAGGAAGGTTCTGAATCTAATTTATCGATATTCGTCGCCAAATTATAAAAACTTTCAGCTCGTAAAAAAAAGCCATCTTCCGGGCTTTTCAAGCCTTTGACTAATCTAATGTATTGATTCAAGTTGGAATGAGTTGCTTTCGAAGAAAAATTAAAATTCTTAGTGCCCCCTTCAGCATTAAAGCCATAGGCGACTGCTATTGATTCCAAGATAGTTGACTTCCCCGAACCATTTTCTCCAACAATAAAGGTTACTTGAGGATGAAATGATAGAGTTTCCAAATTCCTAATTGCGGCTAAATCGAAAGGATATTCGGTGAATGTGGGAACCTCTGCTCGATTTAATCTAACAGATCTTATGTACTGGTCCGATCTTCTTGATTCCATCTCCCCTAATGCACCCCAATCTTATCCGGCGGAAAACACCTCTGCACTTCTTGAAAAAGCAATTCATACTTCTCTGGGTTCTCTAACGCTCTCTGTGCCATCTGATAGGCCTTCTCGACAAGGAGCCCATCTCGCGAGAGATCAGCCAGACGTAATTCGGCCAAACCGTGTTGCCTCGTCCCTAATAGTTCCCCCGTTCCACGCAAGCGCATATCTTCTTCGGCAATTTTAAAACCATCTTCGGTTTCGCAGAGAACATCTAAACGACGACTGTTATTTCCAGCCATCAAAAAGCAATAAGACTGTTCACTCCCTCGTCCTACTCGTCCTCTAAGCTGATGTAACTGGGCGAGCCCGAACCGTTCTGCCGACTCGATCACCATCACAGAGGCTTTAGGAACATTAACCCCAACTTCAATCACAGTCGTTGCAACCAGAATATCAATCTCCCCGGCGTGAAAAGCAGTCATGATCGATTCTTTTTCCGCCCCCTTCATTCTTCCATGCAGAAGGGCGACACGACGCTCTGGAAACCGAACCTGAAGATCTGCCGCACGTTGCGTGGCAGAAATTAGATCGAGGGTCTCGGATTCCTCCACCAGTGGGCAGACCACATAAATCTGCAACCCTAGGTTGATTTGTTCATCCAGGAATTTTTCCATCTTTGGACGTTGTCGTTCCGTCAATTTTCGAGTAATAATGGTCTTTCGTCCGACTGGCATTTCGTCAAGTACCGAGAGCTGCAAATCCCCGTAGAGTGTCAAAGCTAAGGTCCGTGGAATCGGCGTCGCTGTGAGCACTAAAACATGAGGACTTTCACCTTTACTCTGAAGTAGAGTACGCTGCCGTACCCCAAAACGATGTTGCTCATCCGTAATGGCCAGACCCAGGGCTTTAAATACCACGGTCTCTTGAATAAGGGCATGGGTGCCCACGACGACTTGCGCCGTTCCATCTGCAATCTCTGCCAAAATCCCTTCCCGGAGACCTTTACTTTGACTCCCTAGCAAACAAACCACTGAAATACCCAGAGGGGTGAACACTTTCTCAAGGGACTTCAAATGCTGTAAGGCTAAGATTTCAGTGGGGGCCATCATTGCTCCCTGGTACCCTGATCCCACCGAGCGTAACAAGGCGGCCATGGCAACCGCCGTTTTGCCTGATCCTACGTCCCCCTGAACCAAGCGTGCCATTCCTTGTGATTTTTTCAAATCTTGGGATATTTCATGGATAACTCGTTGTTGGGCTGACGTCAGTTGAAAGGGCAAGCCCTTGTAAAAACTCTGGAGCAAACCCTCTCCCCCGATAAGCGGAGGGCTTCCCTCCCGGGCCAGGCCTTGACGCAATCCAGCAACTGCTAGTTGCAGAAAGAGAACCTCTTCCCATACCAGTCGGTTTCTAGCTCGAGACAGATTGGCATAATTCTTAGGAAAATGAATTTCTCGATGGGCTTGAGAACGCCCCATCCATTCTCGCAATTCTTCTTGGGGGAGGATCTCAGGAAACCCTTCTTCCACTTGATGCAAAATACTTTGCATGATACTGCGTATTACTTTTGAGGATAAACGCGCTGTTTCTGAATAAATCGGTAAAATAGTTTCTGAGTCTTGTTTATGCACATTCTCGAGACTACTTGCACCAACCTTTTCAATATCTGTCGCTAATATTTCCGGTACCTGTTGCTGCCAGCGCACCTTCCCCGTCACAATCACTTGAGTTCCCACAGGGTATTGTTTCAAAATAAACGTTTGATTAAACCAGGTCGCGTGGAACAAACGCCCTTGTTGCTCGATACTTAACTTAACGACTTTCAGCTTGCCGCTTGTCACATGCCCTGCAACTACTTTACCCTCAATGGTCGCCACTTCTCCGTCATTCAACTCTGCAATCATCCGCTTGCGACGATCTTCATACCGCCGTGGATAATAAAGCAGCAAGTCATGGACATTCTGTATCCCTAATTGCTCAAGTTGCTTCGCTCTTTCCGGACCAACCCCTTTTAAGTATTGGAGGGGCCTTGTTCGCAAGGAAGTACTGCTACGTTTTTTATGTATTTCCTGGACTTGGACACTGTGGTTTTCATCTTCTCCGCTCTTAATCGAGATCTCCTGCTTTTGGGGTGTTTTTTGCTCTTCTGACCTCTGCTTTTCCGTTAGTTCCTGATATTGTACCTGATCGAGTTTTTCAAGCTTATTCTCATTCTCAGGTTGTCCCTTTTTCTCGGGTTCTTCAACCTGTTTCTTCTGTGATCCAATATCCTCTTTTGTTGGTACACTTTGAGGGATAATATCCTCTGCCTCAAGCAGAACTTCTTGTATGAAGCGGCGGAGTTCAGAAAAAGCTTCTCTACGCCGAAGCGGGCTCCAGGTTGGATAGTTCTGAGCTAACTTTCCCAACAACTCCATGTCCTTTCCAGGAAAGAGCTGTTCCAGACGAGGGAGGATTCCCCGCAAAAATACATTAAATCCTCCCAACACCCCGGTATTCGTGAACCCTTGTTTTTCTTCTGCGGAAAGCGCCCGTTGAAAGTTATTAAGCACGAGCTGAATCTGAGTTAAGTTCATAGAAAATCAGCCCGAATTCGCCGTCCTGTGGGTGTTACCGCAAGCCCACCTTGCGCTGTTTCCTTCAACGAGCAAGGCATTTGTTTTCCTATCTCGCCCATGGTATCAATAACTTCATCAATAGGGATCGCACTCTTGACACCCGCCAGCGCCATTTCAGCTGCTGCCAAAGCAATCGTTGCTCCCGTTGCATTTCGTTTGACACAAGGAACCTCAACCAGTCCACCGACAGGATCGCAAACTAAACCCAGCATCGATTTCATGGCGATCGCTGCAGCATCGGCCGTCTGCCTCGGCGATCCACCCGCCAATTCCACAGCTGCCGCTGCTGCCATCGCTGCAGCAGACCCGATTTCAGCCTGACATCCACCCTCAGCTCCCGAGACACTAGCCCGCTCCGCAAGAATCATTCCTAATCCCGCCGCAGTAAAAAGGGCCAGTAAGAGTTCCTTCTCCGAGACTTGACGGGACTCCTCAACCGCTAACAAAACTGCTGGCAGTACCCCGCAGGAACCCGCAGTTGGTGCAGCAACTATTTTACCCATGCAAGCGTTAATTTCCGCTACAGCAAGTGCTTTAGAAATTGCCCCACTCATGACTTCACCCACTAAGCTTGCGCCGTTTTTTCGGTAACTCTCAACCTTTACTGCGTCCCCTCCTACCAAACCCGATAAAGAACGACGTTCCCCGATTAGACCGGCTGCGACGGATTCTCTCATAACCTTCAAGTTTGTGCTCATTCGTTGCATTAACGCTTCTTCCGATTGCTCTAATTCCTCTATTTGGTCTTGGAGAATAACTCCACTAATTTTCAGCCCTTTTGTTTCTGCCTCGATAACCCAATCTTCGTAGGCGCGCATAATTCGTTGCCTCCTATAAATTCACAAGGGCTCAATAGCCAATGCCTGATTAATTTTAGGTAGTTTTCTTAATAAACCAAGGACAGCCTCGTCAATTTGTTGATCTGTCTCTAAGACCATGAGCGCTTGAGCTCCCCTCTTTTCACGGGAAACCAACATTCGCGCAATGTTGATCTGGGCCGTCGTCAGAAGAAGCGTCACTTGCGCAACAACTCCTGGAATATCTTGGTGCAGGATGACTAAGGTGGGGTAGTCTCCTTTTATTTCTACTTGAAAACCATTGATCTCCTGAATGACAATTGTCCCTCCTCCAACAGAGGACCCTGTAACCTGAACCTGGCCTTTGGTCTTAGATATCAAGTCAAACTTCACGCTGTTTGGATGGACATCTCCCAGGTCCCCCGTTTTAAAACTAAAATTCAGTCCGCGCTCTTGAGCGATTTTGAGAGAATCCGGTATCCGTTCGTCATCGGGATTCATGCCTAACAGCCCCGCAACCAAGGCCAAATTTGTGCCATGCCCTTTCCCCGTCTTAGCAAATGAACCATGTAGAATGATCGTCCCTTCTACTGGTTCTTCTCCTAAAATCTTTCTGGCCATCACACCCAAACGGACTGCACCCGCCGTATGAGAGCTTGACGGACCCACCATGATCGGACCTAAAAGATCAAAAACATTACTCTTACTCACAACTGTTATTACCTCCTATGAATCAGTGATATTGCACAACGGCATGGGGGTCTATAAAAAACCTCCGGAAAAATTCCGGAGGATAACCTATTCCACACCCAAAATATAATAGTAGAGCGGTTGCCGACCGGGATGAACCTCAACTTCAACCCTCGGATTCTCTTCCTGCAGCCACTTCTGGAGTAATTCAACTTCTTCTTGTTTTGTTTCTTCTCCATAAAATATTGTGACCAAATCATGGGTTTTCCATTCCATCTTTTCCAAGGTCGACTGTGCTACCTTAAATAAGGATTCTCCTGTAGTAACTATCACATCATCTACTAGACCTAAAATATCTCCATCTGAAATGCTTAAATCTCCATACTGTGAATCACGAACAGCATAAGTCACTTCACCAGAGCGAACATTTCCCAGTCCTCGTTCCATACTTTTCAGGTTAGTCTCTGCATCTCCGTCTGTATTCAGGTTTAGAAGTGCAGCAATTCCTTGGGGGATTGATTTACTGGAAATGACATGAACGACTCGGTCCTGTACGACATCTTTAACTTGACGAGCGGCCATGACAATATTCCCATTATTGGGCAGGATGAAAACTTGACGTGCCGGAACCTTCCGAACCGCTTCAGCCAGATCTTCAGTACTCGGATTCATGGTTTGTCCGCCGAAGACAACTTCATCAGCACCTAAGCTTATAAATACATCGGAAATCCCTTGCCCCATGGCTACAGCAACGACTCCAAATTCCTTCAGAGGTTGAACCTCATTCTGAGTCTCTGTCAGGGCATCAACGGAATCTGTCGATTCAGCTTTTGTCGCATGAGCCATGTTCTCGTTTTGCTCTAACATGTTGTGAATTTGAACTTGGTGAAGCGTACCCCACTGTATAGCATAATCCAGGATTTTTCCCGGATTTTTAACATGCACATGAATCTTTACCACTTCAGCTGTTCCAACGACCAGGAGGCTGTCTCCACGATCGCTCAAATCCTGTCTCATTTGGTCTATCCGTAAATCAGAACCCTTGACCAAAAACTCTGTACAGTATGGATAGTCCAGGCTTTCAATCTGCATAAACTCTCGTTTTGAATCATGATCTTCACGTTCAGTCGGCGTGGTCACTGGTACGGATAGTGTATCAGGAATGTGCGTTTCGCCAGTTAAGACTGCGATCCATCCGCCCAAAATAATCAGGAATCCTTGTCCTCCCGCATCAACAACCCCCGCTTGTTTTAATACTGGCAGCATATCCGGGGTTTTTGCTAAGCACTTCATTCCCTTTTGATGTGCTTCTTGAAGTGTTTCAAGCAGTGAGCCTCCCCCCTTAGCCGTGGCTAAGGCAGCTCGTGCCGCTTCCTTGGAAACCGTCAGTATCGTACCCTCAACCGGCTTCATAACCGCTTTATACGCCGTATCTACTCCCGATTGCATCGCTTGTGCCACTTGAAGAGCATTTGCTGATTGTAATCCATCAAGTCCCTTGGCAATGCCACGTAAGAGCTGAGACAGAATTACTCCCGAGTTACCGCGAGCTCCCATTAAGGATCCCATAGAAGCTGCTGCTGCCACCTCACTGATAGCTAAGCCGGATACTTTTTCGCAATCCCTGGCGGCTGATTGAATGGTTAAAAACATGTTTGTGCCTGTATCTCCATCTGGTACAGGAAAAACATTTAAAGCATCTACATCGTGTTTTTTTGCTTCTAAGGACTTCGCCCCTGCCGTCATCATCAGTTTCCATAGTTGTCCGTCCAGGACTTTCATATTATGTGTAGCTGCTGGTCTCAAAACCGCATCCCCCTACTCTTATGCTCTACTCTAAGATGCGAACACCTTTGACGTTCACATTCACTTGGGACACGTTTAATCCCGTAAGCTTTTCTGTAGTATAACGGACGCGCTCCATTACACTTGATGCAACTTCAGAAATCTTAACACCATACCCGACAACGATATAGAGATCAATCACAAGTTCATTATCTTTATTGGTAACCACTACTCCACGGGCCAAATTTTCCCGTCCTAATAAATCTGCAACTCCGTCCGTAATTTTGCGTGATGCCATACCTACTAAGCCGTAACACTCAATCGCGGTAGCACCTGCAATCGTGGATATGACTTCTTCAGAGATTTCAATTTTACCTAAATGATTAATAATTTCTTTTGCCATTTAAGGACCCTCCCCTTCCGGTATCGTCCACGTTGACCCTATTCTACCAAGGAAATGAGAAATGTTCAAAGAAAAACTCAATATTTCTTAACAAAAACTATTTATCCGTCTAAAGGCAACTTCCAAAAGATACTTTCACGATCCACTAAGAAAATTCATTAGTAAACCTTGCCAACCAGTAAGACTTTTGATAGAATGTATTAGTGTCATTTCGGTTGCAAAGGAGGTTTAGCACATGGCTAGAGTATGTGCAATATGCGCCAAAGGAGTAGTCACCGGATTTCAAGTGAGTCACTCTCATATACGGACAAAGCGAACATGGAAACCAAACTTACAAAGCGTTCGTGCTATTGTGAACGGCACTCCTGCCCGGATCAAGGTTTGTACTAGATGTTTACGTTCCGGAAAAGTTCAACGCGCTAGCTAATGAATCAAAAGCTCGACATTATGTCGGGCTTTTTTCATACCCACAATTCCATCCCCCTGCAAGTCGGGGACGGTTCTCGACTTGTACTTAACTTACACACCCTCCATATTAGTTCGAAACCCAAGCGCCAACAGCGCTGTTGAGAGCGAAGCAATTCAACTGTTTCACGCCCTAGTCGTTCCAATCCACCTTCGTTCCCATTCTACGTCGACCCCAGCTCAGAGGATGTGATTTTACGGAGCGAACCCGTTAGGCATAGTCGCGATCAACCATGCTTAGATTACTCGGGGCCAGAACGGCATAGGGCTTGTCCATGGATGGACTGATGTCGCGGTGCCAAGGATGGCAAGGAGCGACTCACATTCAGAAAGCCCAGAGGTTTGCCGTTCTCGCCGAGTAATCAAGCATGGTAGCGACGGCGCCGTGGGTGAGCGAAGTAACTTCACATCCTCGCCTTAACATCCGCCCCATCCTCCCCATCACGCCCTCTCCAAAATTTGTTGAAGTTCTTCCGCATTAAATTGATAATGTTCATTGCAAAAATGGCAAATCATTTCGGCATTTCCGTCCGAGATTAGGTCTGCTATTTCTTTTTTTCCGATCGAAACCAAAGTATCACCTAACCGTTCCTTGGAACATGTACAACAAAACGTCACCTTACGGCGTTCTAAAACGCGATAAGAAAGTTGCCCCATCAAAAGACCTAGTAATTCCTCTAGAATTTGGTTCTGAGCAATTAGTTCACTAATCCCAATCTTCAAGTGTCCAAGTAGATTTTCAATAGCCTGGATATCCTCTTCTGTCGCTCCAGGCAAGGGTTGAATTAAAAGCCCCCCTGCGCCTGCTACATGATAGTCTTTTTCAACCAATACACCTAGCAGCATAGCAGAAGGAATCTGCTCAGAGGTCAATAAATAATGAACGAGATCTTCTGCGACCTCACCACTCACCATCGGAACCGTCCCAGTAAAAACCTCGCCATTTTGCAAGCTTCGGCTTACAGACAACTCCCCAAGACCAACCGCAGCCCCCACGTCAAGTTTCCCTGAAGCTTTAAGCGGCAAATCCACCAAAGGTTCCCTAACATAACCCCGAACCTCTCCCCGCGCATTTCCTACGGCCACAACCCCTTCTAAAGGGCCGTCTCCCAATAAGCGCAAAGTGATACTCTCTGTCCCTTTAAGAGAACTAGCAAGAATAAGAGTCCCTGTCATCAACCTGCCCAGCGCCGCCGTAGCAACGGTCGACATCCCATGACGCCTACGAGCTTCTTCCACCGTATCCGTCGTCCTCGCCAAAACCCAACGGACCTTCCCGTCAAGCATAGTCCCAATCAAAAGTTCATCCTGCTTCATAATCGACTTCCTTTATTAAAATTTCAAGTGCAAGTCAGGGACGGTTCTTAACTTGCATCCCTAACCTTCATTCCATCACCCGATAAATATCATCTATAGTATTCCCTAAAACACAATCATTAACTGTTACTATTCTAGGAAGTATTTTTCACTTTTTTGTCAGTTCTAATTAATTACACGTAGAGTTTACGACATTTACAGGTGGACCAAGGAACCCACGATCATTTCAATAAGTCGGGATAATCCCGCATTCCATGAAGTACTCTGTATACTACGACCTCGTCATTAATTACCTTATAAAAAGCGATGTAGCTGTCTATAATCAGCATACGGTATTCCTGTTTTGCCAACTCACTATCCGGTACGATTTTACCGATGTACGGATGCTCTGCAAGCGTATCAATTTTGCCAGTAATCTTGTCGGTCATTGCAAGCGCTGATGTCAGACTGTCTTCTGCAAAGTAAAAGAATATTTCCACAATGTCCTCACGAGCAATCTGTAATATCGCAATCCTATACTTGCTCATTGTGCAGACCTTTGATATATTCTCTCACCTCATCTGTAGTGTAGGTTGGTGCGCCGCTAAGACGTTGTTGTTCGGCCTCTAACAGTTTGGCTCTTAGGTTAAGCATTGCTTCCCTACGTTCAAACGCAACAATGCTCATTACAACCAACTCGCCCTCACCATTTTTGGTCAGATAAACAGGTTCAGACCTTTCTTTACATATTCTTGTTATTTCACCAAGCTCTGTCCTCAGGGCAGATGTGGGTTTAATAATCATTGTTCATCACTCCTAGGCAAAATTCCGACTTAATTATGCTCTTATTATATGCTAGTTTTGGCACAGTTATCAACAGGATATCAATAAAAGCAGATCCTACACTTGCTCTTCTTAGATCTGAATAATGTTTTCATTTGGTATAACCAGATCATATAAGGGCTCCTTAGTGTATTTTCATTTTCTAAACATATCAAAAAAGTATCAGGCACGCATAATTATAATATTAGTTACATTCCCGTATATTGATAGCAAATATTATATGAAATATATAGTAAATTATGGCTTCCAAATCTCTTTATTATCCTTTGCCTGCCATCGAACTAAGGAAACTCAAAATGGCCACACTCCCCGGTATGGAAATGCGGCCAGATGTGCCGATTTGCTATACTCATGTTTTTGACGGTTCTTTAGCCCCGAACCAATTCAACCTTGTAGCGCTTTGTTTCTTGCTGTGTAAAATGAATACTTCGGATTTGCCCCAGACTTTGTCTCGCCGAAGGAGTCCATTTAATTTGCATTATAACAGTCCTTTTTCTATAGCCTCTATAATGTCATCGGTTGAGTAAACCACTCCATTGGAAATATCTTCTTTCGCTTGCATAATCAAGGTTTTAAGTTCCATGTCGCTTTCAATTTCCTCTTGTACCATGTTTTCCAGCGGCTTGATTAAAAAATGCTTGCCTTCGATATCTACAATTGTATCTTTATTATTGTGGAACCACGTTTTAAATAATGCTGCGTTATTGCCTTCAAGCTTTTTCAGCATACGGAAAGTTCCCTCCTTCAACTGGTTCGGACGGTGCCGTGGGTGAGTGGAGCAACATCACGCCCTCCCGTCGTTCCCACCCCCGTTGGGAATAACCACCATCACCCACCCCTGATGCACCTCAATCACGGCCTCCCCACCAAGAAAGACATTACTAATCCCCCGCGGGGAATCTTGATAAAGCACACCCCGATCAAGCGGATAATACAACCCCTCAGTCGTGACGACCGCCTGCTCTGATAAAGAGATCAAAGAGAGTTCCTGCCCCCGTGATGCGCTAATCTCTTCCCGACCTTGCAGGACCCACATTTCGTGTTCAGGATCAACCAACCGAATCCGATACCCTTTTCGCGCGTAGGCCAGCATTAGGGCGATATTACCCAAAAAATGATCGATTCGATTTCCAGTTGCCCCATACAACCAAATATCTCGTTCCCCGACGAGATCAGCCATTTCCACGGCCCTTAAAAACGCCAATTCAAGATCCGTCTCATCCTTTTCACTCGGATACCGCTCAATTATGCATCCCGAAGTTTCACATTGACTTAGGTTCTCAGGAGAAATCGAATCTAAGTCCCCTATCACAAGATCCGGCATACACTCAGAAAGGGCGGCATAATTTGCCCCCCCATCCGCACATATTAAGAAATCGACCTCATTCAGAACATGTTTTCCCCATTTAGAATCCCAAACACCATTTGCCAAGACTGCAATTTTGAATTTATTCACCCTTGATCAAAACCGCTGCATGCCGAATTTTAGCCACGGCTAGTTTCGGATCAGCTTGAGCGAATACAGCGGCACCCGCCACCAGAATATGGGCACCCGCTTTGGCAACCGCTGCTGCTGTTTCGAGGTTAATTCCCCCATCAACTTCAATCAAGCAAGACGAGTGGGTTTGTTCTAAATGGCGATGGAGTACCTGAATCTTAGGAAGAACATTCGGAATAAACTTTTGTCCACCAAACCCAGGGTTCACCGTCATTAATAAAACCATATCCAAATCTTGTAGAATATACTTGATACCGTCCAGCGGAGTTGCTGGATTAAGGGCGATTCCCGCTGTCATCCCATGCTCTTTGATTTGCTGGATCACACGATGGGCGTGGCGGGACGTTTCTAAATGAAATGTAATATGATTCGCACCAGCGTCCGCAAAATCCACAATGAATTTCTCTGGCTCTTCAACCATCAGATGAACGTCAAAGCGCATTTTGGAATGACCCCTGAGGGATTTTACTAAAGCAGGTCCAAAGGTAAGATTCGGGACAAAGTGCCCGTCCATAATATCGATATGTAATACTTCAGCACCTGCCTCCTCTACCAACTGGACTTGGTCACCGAGACGGGAAAAATCGGCGGATAAAATTGAAGGGGCAATCTGAATCACATTAATACTTCCTCTCTGCTTCCATTACTTCTTGCAAAAATATTAGGTAGTGCTCATATCGAGAAGGAGAAATCTCTCCCTTTTCAAGCGCAGCTTTGATGGCACAATTAGGTTCTTTGTCATGCAGACAGCTGCTGAAGCGGCACTGGCCACGACGTGAGGCAAATTCAAGAAAAAAGTCTGATAAATCTGCGCGTTTCATAACTGGCATAGCCAGGGCAGAAAAACCCGGGGTATCCGCTACAAGCCCCCCAGCACAAACCATCAATTCCACATGGCGTGTGGTGTGGCGGCCGCGCTTAGACTTAACGCTTATATCTCCAATTTTCAGGTTCTTACCTGGTGATAAGGCATTGAAAAGACTCGATTTTCCTACTCCGGAAGGTCCTGCAAGAACGCTAATTTTCTTGCTCAACCGAGACCCAAATTCTTCAACTCCTTGACCCGTTTTATTGGAGACTTCGAACACTGTGTATCCTATATTGCGGTAGACATCACTTATTGAAGGGACTTCTGTGTCGTTGCTTAAAGCATCCTCTTCTATTTTATCTAATTTAGTAAAGACTATAATAGGTTCGATTTCTGCTTCAGTGACCTGAATCAATAAACGATCTAAAAGATTCCGATCTGGCTTAGGAGAAGTCAGAGCAAAGACCAAAATAGCCTGATCTACATTGGCTATCGCCGGGCGACTTAAACTGTTACGCCTGGGTTCTACTGCTTCAATCGTCGCCTTGTCTTCCCCTTCGGGAAGAATGACCACCTGATCGCCAGGTATAAACTCCTGATCTTTAATACGAAAGCGACCGCGTAAGGAACATTCCCATACTCGGTCTTCCGCATAAACATAATAAAATCCGCCATATCCTTTGAGTAAGACTCCTTTGATCATAAATACCTCACTATAATTATCGTGTACGAAGCTCGATCTAAATTAATAGTTCTTAAGTTTACCATTCTTTCGAATGAATACCAGAGACCTGGGCAATCGATACTGGATTCTTGCTTGCCAGGGCACCTATTCCTTGGGCAAGCGGTCCAGGTCCACGCGAAACAACAATCGTTACTTCAGTCCCCTGCTGAACTGCCTCTCCAGGGTTAGGAAGGGTTCTCATCACCACATCGATTGGGAAAGTCGTAGAGTCCTCGGTTTCAATCTTTAAAATCAGCCTATTCTGTTCAACGAGTATCGTCTGCGCTTCTGCAGATGTTTTCCCGATCACACTGGGCATATTAATTGAAACTAATTGTGGTCCAGTACTGATGGTTAAATGAATCTCCCCGTTTTTAGGCCAAGAGGCTTTTGGCGCAGGATTCTGATCAATAACAGCATCTTTAGGCACATTAGCATCCGGCTTGGATTCAAAGGTTATCTTTCCGGTAAAGCCAGCATTTTTAATAAGGAATACGGCATTATCCTTTGACATTTGTCCTATCTTGACATCTGGGAATTCCGCGATATCGACGCCTTTGCTGACTACAATTTTAACAGCCCGACCTTCTTTAACTGATAACCCTGCCTTCGGATCCTGGTCAATAATGCGATCTTTCTCGACTTGATCACTGAACTGGAAGGTGGGCTCAGGGCTTAGACTTAGTTTAGCCTTATTTATATAGTCTTCTGCAACAGGCACAGTTTTCCCAACTAAATCGGGAACCGTGGTTGGTGGTACCGCAAAAATACTCTTTAACCACAGCACTCCACTTAGCAAGGAGAAAAGAAGGACGAGACCCCCAATAATCCATAGCCTACGCTGCTTATTTTTAGACTTGGCTGGAATAGAGTCCTTTACTCCGATCGGTGCCAGAACTTGAACCATCCCTTTGTGAGTCTGAGTGGCTTCAGAATCATCCCCTTGAAAGGCCTCAAGTCGCGTAATCGGTCGACGGTTCTGAATGTGGTTCAGGTCCTCCAGGAGATCTTTAGCCGCTAAGTATCGTTGTTCAGGCGACTTAGAGATCGCCCGCATGATCACCGCTTCAAATTCCCTGCCGATCCGTGGGTTAAGCTTGCTTGGCGGAACAGGCAGTTGCTGTAGGTGTTTTAGAGCAATGGCGATAGGAGTCTCTCCATCATACGGCACTTTACCCGTCAGCAATTCATAAAGAACAATTCCCAAAGAGTAAATGTCCGATTGCTCATTACTTTGAATTCCTTTGGCTTGTTCCGGCGATAAGTAATGGACAGAGCCCACAATATCACCCGTATGGGTAACCGTAGCCGAAGAGACTGCCCTAGCGATACCGAAGTCTGTGACCTTAGTGTGTCCGTCCGCGGTCACCAATATGTTATGCGGCTTGATATCCCTATGAATAATATGGTGTTCATGGGCATTTTGGATAGCGCCAGTGATTTGGCGCGCCAGATTAATGGACTGGTCTGTGGACAAAGGGGCATACTCTCGAATAATTTCTTTAAGGTTACGACCTTCTACGTATTCCATAACGATATATTCGGTATCTCCATCTTTACCCACATCATAGATCGAGACAATGTTCGGATGAGATAAACTCGCTGCAGATTGGGCTTCCCTTCGAAAACGTCGGATAAAGTCTTCATCAGTGACAAACTGCTCCCGGAGCACCTTTATGGTTACAACGCGATTAAGCAAAACATCCTTCGCCTTATAAACGATTGCCATACCTCCAGCACCAATTCGCTCAAGGACTTCATATCGTCCCCCGAAAATTTTACTCATTATCTCTCACCTACTTTCTGGTTAGTGCTTCTTGAATGATTTGTCGTGCAATCGGAGCAGCCGCCCCTCCACCAGTTCCCCCATTTTCCACCATCACGGCAATTGCAATCCGTGGATTCTCCGCAGGCGCAAAGGCGATATACCAGGCATGCGTCGGGACATCTCCTCCTGGTTCGGCGGAGCCCGTTTTACCCGCAACTTGAACATTGGGTAAAGCACCCGGTGCAGCCGTTCCATCCGTCACAGCGGTAACCATGGCGCTGGTGATTTTATCCGCTTCTGCTTTGGAAAGAGCAGTCAACCAAGGCTGGGGCTTTTGTTTAAAGATTACATTTTGAGAAGGGTCAAGGACCCGCTCCACAAGATGGGGTGTCATAATAACTCCTTGGTTGGCGATACCCGCTGTTATTAAGGCCATTTGAAATGGAGTGACTAGAACTTCCCCCTGTCCGAAGGTACTGGCAGCCAGCAGGTTTGTGTTCAAGGTCGTGGGAATTTTCTCTGCTTTTGTAATAGAGCTTCTTGGAACATTCAGTTCAAAGGGAACCATTTGCCCAAACCCAAAACCCTTGACCGCGGCTAAGAATTTTTCATTCCCAGCCTGTACCCCAAATGTTGCAAAGTACGTGTTGCAGGATTCGGCTAAAGCCATATTATAATTAACCCAGCCATGGGCCTTATCGTTTTGTTCTCGAATAACTTGTCCATTAATAATCGTGGATCCTTGACACTCGTATAAATCTGTGGTATTAACTCCACTCCGCAATAATGCCGCAGATGTAACGACCTTCATAGTCGATCCAGGAGGATATAGGGAAGAGTAACGAGGTTCAAGTGGCCTATCCTTTTCGCGGCTTCTGATCTCATTCCAGTTCTGGTCAAGGTTATTGGGCTCAAAACTCGGTTGGCTTGCTAAGGCTAACACTTCTCCATTGCGTGGATCGATAGCCACCACTGCTCCCATTTTCCCCTTGAGTGCATTAAAAGCCAGGCTCTGTAAGCGCGAATCAAGAGTAAGTACCACATCATCCCCTTCCCGGGGAAGCGCAAAAAGTTGTTGAACTGATTGAGTGGGAGTAGGCCTTTTGAGCCCTAACAACCAATCCGCTAAGCTTCCTTCGAGACCGGATGCTCCCAATTTCACCGTCGAATAACCGAGAGCAGGCTCGTACATTTCTCCTTTTGTATAAACTCTAACCTTTTTCCCATTAATAAGCTGGGTTTTTGCAATCACTTCGCCGTTACGATCAAAAATTCCTCCCCTAGTCACACGGTTTTCCATCAGGATCATGCGACGATTGGCGGGGTGTTTCAACAAGGTATCTGCCTTAACAACTTGCCAATAGACCAAACCCAGACTCAGAACAAAAAAACTAAAGGCTATGCCCAATGCTACTTGACGTATCCCTCGCATTATGTTGCATACTCCCTTCCCTTATTCTTCGTGCTGTGGGAACTTGTTGCTGTGGCGTTGGAAATATTGAGCAGTACCCCTAGTAAGATAAAATGAACAATGAGTGAACTTCCACCATAACTCACCCACGGAAGTGGTAAGCCTGTCAAAGGAAAAAGCTTTGTAACCCCAGCCAGAATGATTAAAGTCTCTGTTCCAAGTAGAATCCCAATCCCCGCGGCTAAAATTTGCCCAAATCGATCTTTGGCCCTGATACTTACGACAAAAGCCCTCATAACCACAATCAGAAAGAGCACAAGCACAGCCATGGCCCCAGCAAATCCTAGTTCTTCTGCAATGACTGAAAATATAAAATCACTAATTGCAACGGGTACTGTGGAGGCCCCAATCCCGTTCCCTAATCCCGTTCCCAGGATATTTCCGCCACCAATAGCGAACAGAGATTGGGCAATTTGATACCCCATACCCGTCGGGTCCTGCCAAGGGTCCAGCCACACTGAAACTCTAACGCGCACATGCCTAAAGAGCATATAACCTACAGTTCCAGTCAGGAGAAAAATCGGTATAGATATTCCTAAATATAAAGCCCGCTCTGTCACCACATAGAGCATGAGCACAAAAAGCAAGTAAAATACCAAGGCAGTCCCCAAACTTTTTTGAGCGGCCAAAAGCCCAAGAACGAAGGCCACCATGATCATGAAAGGGCCTAAAGTTCGCCAATCAGGCAAAGAGAAACGTCCCCATTGCACCGTCCCTATGCGCAACAATTCCTCATTTTCTACTAAGTAGGTTGCCATGAATAAGAGCAGAGCCAGCTTAACAAATTCTTCGGGCTGAAACCCGAATCCCCAGAACTTCAGCGAGCTCGTCGCTCCACCTTCCTCAGACCCAAACACAAGAGTCACCAGCAACAGCCCAACCGCTAAAAGCCCCCAAATGTATCTAAACCTTCCGAAGGATCGATAATCACGGATTGCCCATAGAACTGTGTAAAACATCAACAAGCCGATATTCGCCCACCAGAATTGGTGCAAGGCAACCCCCGGATTAACTCGTACAACAAATACAAGACCCAAGGCCATGATGGCTTGGACGACAGGCAATATATAGGGGTCCCCTTGATAATGGAAGAGTTGTTCCATTAAGCTCCCCACAAGGACAATAGCCGTAAAGATCAGCGCTTGCCAAAAGAGGGGGCTCATAGCGCCGTCCCACTTCAATAGGCTAAGTCCCAGCCACATCATTCCTAAAACTAAAACACGCGAGGTCAAACTCAGAATCATTGGCTCACTCCATAATACAGCATAAAGCTGTGAAATTATCTGGGGCACCTCGTTCAAGTGTAACCTGTCGTAATTTCTCCAATCGTTCTTCCCAAGCGCCCGGTTCTAGAAATTCTTCAGTGAGTTCTTGGTCACTGATCATATTGGAGAAACCATCCGTGCACAGCAGGAAAACATCTCCTGTTTGCAAACCCATAGTCTGACAATCCACCTCTACGCTTGGGTCTGCGCCTACTGCCCGCATCAACACATTTCGTTGAGGGTGTTTTTTTGCTTCTTCAAGGGAGATCTGACCTAACCTCACCAGTTCACCGACGAGGGAATGGTCGGTTGTTAAGAGCGTTAATACCTCATCGCGCCATAAATAAGCTCGACTGTCTCCAACATGAGCAATCACGACTTCGCTGTTGCAAATCAGTAATACCGTCAGGGTTGTTCCCATTCCGGCATTCTCGGGTTGGTTGGTTGAGGCTTCATAAATTACTTGATTTGCTTGAGCAAAAGCCTCAGTCAACCCTTTTTCCAAAGTCTGCTCTTCAAGCTTGGCAAGTTGAGGAACTATTTTTTCCAATTCATGCAAGGCAGTCGAAGATGCTACTTCTCCCGCCTGATGCCCTCCCATGCCGTCGGCTACTGCATAGAGCCCTGCCGAGGATATCACCAGAAAAGAATCCTCGTTGTTTTTACGGACACACCCATTTTCACTAAAGCTTAGAACTCTCATTTTGCCACCTCGAGTATTGGAAGGTAATACTTCCAATTTTCACATAGTCTCCAGCAACCAGTTGCACTGAAGAATGGATTTGTTCTCCATTAACCCAGGTTCCATTCGTACTTCCCAGATCTTCCACAATCGTTTGTCCTTTTTGCAAGCGGAAAACAGCATGATCAATGGATGCAAAATGATCCGTTAAAACGATATCATTATGCTTTCCCCGTCCCAAACGCAGCCCTTTAGCATCTACCCTAAAAATTCGCCCTCTTGCCAGAGATTCCCCTCCTGTAAGGACTTCTAAACGCCCGAACTCATGCACAGAACGTTGGAAAATCCCCTTTAATTGAAGATCAGCCAACAACGCTGTAAAAATACGAAAGATAAAAAGATAGATAAGGGCGACAAAAATGAGTCGTCCAATGACTAAAACAAATTGCATACAATCCTCCAAATCGAGCCTAAGGGGCTCTTTGTATGACCAATACACTTTGTCCGATTTTTATTCGGTCCCCTGGAGCTGTGGTATGATGTGTAATTCGCTGTCCATTCACAAAGGAACCGTTTGTGCTTCCCAAATCATCCAGCCACCAACCATTCTCTCCTCCCGAAGCGATCTTCAGATGTCGACGTGAGACTTCTGGATCATGAAGTACCAAATCACATTGGCCATGACGACCAATATAAAGATCCGCCTCCTGGAGCGGGAACTTCTGTCCAATATCTGGACCTTCAATAATTTCGAGAAAGAATTCGGAATTCCTCCCTGATTTATCCCCGGCAGGGAAGTTTGTCTTGACACTTTCTCGGAAAATAGTCGTACTTTCTCTCCAATTCGATCGGTTAGAAGGGGCATCTTCCGTTTCTACTCCTTGATCATTGAGTTCATCATCTCCCCAGTCGACCACGATTGAATCATCAAAATCAGTTTCAATCACCATCTGTCTAGGATTGACCGTCTCATCCGCATGTAACTCAACGGCAGGTTTAGTTAGAAATGTATAGCCGTTTCGCTCTGCTTCGGCAAATAAATATTTTGAGAGTTCAATCAAAAACGCATCCCCGAAACTGGCTATTGGCCCCCAATCACTGGAATGGAGATAGACCCGGTAGATATTCGGAACATAAACCTGTGAAATACTGACTTGCTTATTTTTAAGCATTGCCTTCACAAGTTCTTTAGCAATTTCTACAGGTTGAAGCCGGGTTGCACCTTTTTTAAATGCTTCGGTAAAAAGAAATTCGGCCATCCCCTCAAATCGGGCCAATAGGCTCATGACTAATCACCCTCCCACAGTCGACGAAGTTGTCCACAAGCTGCATTAATGTCAGCCCCCCGCTCTTCACGTGACGATACGGCTATCCCGGCATCTTCCAGCACTTGGGTAAACTCCATTATCTTCTCAGAATTGGGACGCTCCATCCCAGTACCCTCCACCGGATTTACCGGAATTAAATTTACGTGTCCTAATTGTCCCTTTAGTAATCTGGCCAGGGCCGCAGCTTCCTCCCGCCTCGTATTATCTGCAGTCAAGGCTACTTCGAAGGTAATCCGACGATGCGTGATTCGTGAGTACTCACGACAGGCTTCCATCAGGAGAGCCAGTGGATAACGACGATTCATGGGGATTAAATTATTCCTAATTTCATCCTGTGCTGCGTGAAGGGATACTGCCAAACCCACTTGGGGATTATCCTTTGCCAATTGAATAATTCGGGGTACAACCCCACAGGTTGAAATCGTCATCCGGCGCATGCCAATGGCCTGTCCTTGCTCATGATTCAAAAGTTTGATTGCTTTTAGGACATGATCATAATTAAGAAGTGGTTCCCCCATCCCCATAAAGACAATGTTGGTCACCTGGAAATCCGGATCTTCCTGCCTGACCAGATGGGTAATATCCAGAACTTGCCCCACGATCTCAGCCGAACTCAAGTTTCTGCGGAAGCCTTCTAATCCAGTCGCACAAAATGTGCATCCGACCGCACATCCAACTTGAGTGGAAACACAGACCGTATGCCGATCCCGCGCTGATTTGCGCGAATAATCCATGAGAACACACTCAATCATCTCTCCATCTTCAAGACGGAATAGATACTTGCGCGTGCCATCCTTTGAACGCTGTTCGTGCACATGTTTCAAAGAATATAGATGCATTCTGGATCTTAACGTTTGCAGGTCACTCTTGCTAATGTTCCTAATCTCATCCCAGGTAAGCACTGCTTTTTGCTGCACCCACTGAAATAACTGAGTCCCTCGAAATTGTTTTATACCCAACTCTCGACAGATCTCTATCAACTCATCTTCTAAACAACCGCGCAACTCAATAATTTCCATAATATATATTATTCACCCAATTCGATCCAATTAAACTTCCCTGTAAAGAAGTTAATACTTTTTAACTAGTACGGCGAAATTTTGCTAAGAAAAACCCATCCATCTCATGACGATTCGGCAAGATCTGAAGCATTCCTTTATTCGCCTGTTGAATATCTCGCGGATTCTCAAGTTCAAAGGGTAAGCTTTCTGCCAAGTTGACTGGTTCAAATTCCGGATGTCCGGAGCGAAACCTCTTGACCAATTCAAAGTTTTCTTCCGGTTCCGTCGTACAGGTTGAATAGACTAAATCTCCTCCAACGTCCACACAAGACGCTGCCCGTTCTAAGATGGCTAATTGAAGGGTAGGGAACTCTTTTAGATCCTCTTCCTCCCTTTGCCAACGCAGGTCGGCCCTGCGTCGCAAAACCCCCAAACCAGAGCACGGAGCATCCACCAATACGCGCTGTTGGGAGCCGAGTCTTACACCGGGCAAGTCCCGAGCATCCCCTAGCTGAGGTTGTATGATTTTGATCCCCAGCCTTTGGGTTAATTGTTGAATGAGGTCAAGTTTGTGCGAATGGATATCAAAGGCCAGAATTTCCCCTTTATCCTCCATCAGCTGAGCTAAGTGAGTTGCCTTCCCACCAGGAGCGCTACAAGCGTCCAACACATGTTGCCCAGGTTGAGGATTAAGGACATGAGCGACTAGTTGCGAGCTTTCGTCCTGAACGGTAAATAACCCCTCCTTGAAACTCTCAAGTCGATCGAGTGCACTAAAGTTTTGAATTTTCAAACTCTCAGGGATCCGAGTTCCTAATTCGACCGTGATTCCTTCCTCGATAAGACGATCTCTTAAATTCTCACGTGAGATCTTTAAAGTGTTTGTCCGAATCCAAGTATGAGCTGGTTCATTATTAGCTATACATAAGGCTTCTGTTTCCTCTTGACCCCAACGTTTTAGCCAACGCTGAATCATCCATTCAGGATGCGAATAACGCACGGAAAGATAGCGCACAGTTTCGCGCTTGGAATCCGGCCAGGGAAACTCCCAGGCAGTACTCATTACTTTTCGTAAGACTACATTTACCAGCCCTGTATACTTCGGGTAACCTTTGGCTAATTCTACACTTTCATTGACTGCAACCGCTGGGGGAACCCTATCGGCATAAAGCAATTGAAAAGCGCCAATCCGCAAAATTGCCCTGACTTCATGGGGAAGTACTGACATTGGCTTGCTTAAATACCTTCGCAAAGCATAATCCAAGGTGAGTCTATGTTTGAGCGTGCCATTGACTAATAAGGTCACAAATTGTCGGTCTCTAGAATCCGTTAGCCTGCCAATATTGTTTTGTAATAAAAGATTGGCATAAGCCCCTTCGACCTCAACTCGAGTTAACATCTGCACGGCCATGCTTCGGGCTGTTAGATTAATCATCGCTTCTCCCCCGCGCAATTAGAATGAATCTTACTAACTGAAGAACCGCAGCCAGAGCAGCCGCCAAGTAAGTTAGGGCCGCAGCATTTAACACCGAACGGGCACCGCCCAATTCATTCCCTCCGAGCATACCTCTCTCTTGAAGAAGTGACATCGCTCTACTGCTGGCGTTATATTCTACCGGCAGTGTAATCAACTGAAAAATTACCGCAAAGGTGAACGCCAAGATTCCCAGCTGTAGAAGCCAGTCTACGCTTGGCACGAAAAGACCCACCATGATCAAGATCGGGCCCGCTCCACTGCCGAAGTTAGCCACGGGAACAAAGGTTGATCGAAGTTGCATCGGAAAATATCCTGAGGCATGTTGCAAGGCATGGCCTGTTTCATGAGCGGCTACTGCTACAGAGGAAAGTGAGTTGCCATGATAAACGTCCTCACTAAGCCTAATAACCCTGGTACTTGGATCGTAATGGTCGGAAAGACGACCTCCGATCGGTTCTACTCGCACATCGTATAATCCACCACTGTTCAAGAGCTCCCGGGCAGCCTGCGCCCCAGTCAGCCCTGCCTCTGAACGGATTTTCGAATACTTTTTGAAAGACGAAGAAATTCGATATTGCGCAAATAGGGAGAGTAAGATGGCAGGAATTAAGAGAACCATAGTATCATCCCAAAAAAACATTATAACACCTCCGTATTATCTACTTTCTAGCAGCCCCTTAATATATGGGCGTTTTTTAGGCTTTGCTACAACGAGGGGGTAGATACCCACTGTTGTCTCCAAAACCAGCTTTACTGAAGAGTCCACTAATCTATTTTCCCAAATTGTTCTCCAGCCTCACCGTGTCGACCCATGAAAAAACTTTTGGCAGGCATACTACGTTTTCCTGCTGGTTGGACTTCCAAAATCCGCAAGATTCCTTCCCCTGTCTGCACCAGCAAACCATCTCCGCTGAGTTGGATAATTTGTCCCGGAGTTGTTAGTTCCGAACTCTTTTCGACGGTCAGAAAAGGAGCACTTCGCCAAATCTTAAGATTCTCCCCTCTGAAGGTCGTGTAGGCTCCCGGCCAAGGATTTAAACCCCTGATTTGATGATGAAGATCAACAGCGCTACGTGACCAGTCTAGGCGTTCGTGTTCACGTTTCAGGAGGGGAGCATAATTTGTTTCACCTGTTTGTGGTCTCTGAATTAATCTTCCCAATTCTAACTCCTGCAACGTTTCTATCAGCAGTTCCGCTCCCAAAGTCGCTAATTGATCATGAATTTCGCCTGTGGTTGCCTCTTCAGAAACTTCAATTTCTCGTTTCAGCAACATGTCCCCCGTATCTAAGCCTTCGTCCATCAACATCGTGGTTACTCCTGTTAGGGTTTCCCCCTTCATCAGCGCCCAATGAATAGGGGCAGCCCCCCGGTAAGCAGGAAGTAGAGAAGCATGAACGTTAATACACCCTTTTAAAGGGATCTGTAAAATATCCTTGGATAGAATCTGTCCGTAAGCAACAACAATAATACTATCTGGGGCCAGATCCTTTAGCAATTGAATTTCCTCAGGTGTTTTTATTTTTAAAGGTTGAAAAACTGACAATCCTAATTCCTGAGCAGCAACTTTTACGGAACTAGGTTTTAAGTTCTTTCCTCGTCCGGCTGGTCGATCAGGTTGAGTAAAGACACCGACAATATCATGTCCCTCTCTCACCAAGGCCCGCAAACTCGGTACAGAATAATCCGGTGTACCCATAAAAACTAACCGCATACTAATTCTCCTTTCGGCGAAGTTCGTAGTCCGAGGTCCGCAACCTGGCCCGAGGAACGCCTTTCTACCAAGTGACTACATCCGTTCTTAGTAACCCTACCCCAAAGGAACGTTTTCGGCTAATCGGATGCGTCCTGAATTCGATGATCGATGCTCGAAATCCTCACCTGAAATCCAAGCCCGAGGAGCGCCTTTCTGCCGCGCGACTACATTCGTTCTCCGTAGCCCTACCCCAGAGGAGCGTTTTCTGCAAAGCGGATGCTTCAGTAGAGACGCGATCCAGACGAGCTCTGACGGTTCGTGCCCCGTAGCGCGCCGCAGGGACTTGTCCATGGATGGACTGATGCCGCGATGCCAAGGATGGCATGGAGCGGCGCACATGCGACGGAACACGATGTTCCTAGTGCCGTATGCGCCAAGGATGGCATAGCATACGGCCAGAATGCCCAGAGGTTCGGACGCGCTCGTGAACCGTCCAGCTCGTCAGCGGTGTAACGTGCAGACGCGTGCAGAACACGAAGACACCGTCTTCGCACGGGTTATCACGGCAGAATAAGACACTGTCTTCGCACGGGTTAACACAGCAAAAAAACGCTCCTCGCCGCTAGCTTCGATACGTTTTCTTAGCAACATCGACAAATAATATTCCTTCAAGATGATCAATCTCATGTTGTAAAGCGCGAGCTAATAAACGGTCTGCATAAATATCACACATTTCACCTTGACGATTTAAACCCTGGACGCGAACTTTTGCAGCCCTCACAACATCTCCTGTCATCTTCGGTATGCTAAGGCATCCTTCTTCTGCGACGGCCTCTCCCTCTTTTTCCAAAATGACTGGATTAACGAGTTCCACTACCACATCCTCCACTTTAACAATAATCACTCGCTTGGAGACTCCAATTTGAGGAGCAGCTATCCCCACTCCTTCGGCATCCTCCATCGTATCCATCATATTATCGAGAAGTTTTATGATCGACGCATTAATTTCTTTTACCTCTTTTGCCTTTTCACGCAGTACATCCGCACCTATTTCTACAATCTGATACACAGCCATTTCCACTAACCCCTTTCGTTGATCCTATTGTATTTTAGTCATATATCACTTAGCCCCGTTGGACACTCGCCTCAGATTCTTGGACTTTCACATCTATGTCCGCTGAAACCCATTAATTCACTGCAATTGACTTACTTACATAGATAAAGGATTGACTTCGATGTTCAAAACTATTCCATTGCTAGCAGGAGTTTTAAAAAATTGTTGAACTCCTTGATGCAAGAACGCTCTTAGCACGTCTTGCCGAGCTCCTTTGACGGATATCTGCCATCTCCATTGATTTTTAAGCCTGGACAATACAGCAGGAGAAGGTCCTAAAATATCTAAGCCAGTGTTTTCAAATTTAGGATCTTGCAGTCCTTGCAGCAAGCAAGCTCCCAAATCATTTGCCCCTTTAATAACTCGATCTTCCTTGTCATGAAGCAGCAAAACCCGAATGATATGGGTGTAAGGTGGGTACTTGCGCTCTTTGCGATAGCGAATCTCCTCCCAAAAGAACCCCTTGTAATCATGCTGAGCTGCCATCACGACTGCACCATCCATTGGAGAATAGGTTTGAACCACAACCTCACCTGGTTTGATGCTTCGACCCGCTCGACCGGCAACCTGAGTTAATAGTTGAAACGTTCGTTCCCTAGCCCGAAAATCCGGCATATTGAGGGTTTGATCTGCCGCTATGACCCCTACTAATGTGACATTCGGAAAATCTAAGCCTTTGGCCATCATCTGAGTCCCTACTAAAACCGCGGCTTCTTGTCGACGAAAGCTTTCTAATATCTCTCTATGGGCTTCTCTAGATCGTGTCGTATCAAAATCCAAACGCAAAATAGCAACCTCTGGTAATAAAACCTGTAGTTCCTCTTCGACTCGCTGAGTCCCCTGCCCAAAAAAACGGATATAGCGGCTGCCGCAATTCGGACATGTATGAGGGGGCAGCTCATGATGATTACAATAATGACAGCGCATGGCCTGCCCTTGAGTATGATAGGTCAAAGCAATATCACAATTAGGGCAACTGACCACATACCCACATTCTCGGCAAATCACAAAGGTTGAATACCCTCGGCGATTCAGGAAAAGCATCGTTTGCTCACCCCGAGCCAGTCTTTCCTGCAGTTTCTGCTGTAATGACAGGGAAAACATACTCCGATTTCCCGTTTGCAGTTCCATACGCATATCGACGATTTCGACGGTTGGCAAAACACTGGCTCCGATCCGTGAGGACATGGTCAGCATGCGGATTTTACCTGATTGGGCTGCAGCATAGGCTTCAAGAGAAGGGGTAGCACTCCCCAGCAAGACAACACCCTTTCTCTGTTCCATCCGCTTACGGGCAACATCTCGTGCGAGATATTTTGGATTCTCATCTTGTTTATAAGCGCTATCATGTTCTTCATCTAAAATAATCAGACGCAAGTGTGGCAAAGGTGCAAACACTGCAGAACGTGCCCCAATAACAATTCGTTTCCGCCCTGACAAAATATCCTGCCAGGCTTTCATTTTTTCTCTCGGTTGTAAACCCGAGTGCAAGATAATAACTTGCTCCCCAAATTGGGTTTCGAAATATCGGGCTACTTGAGAGGTCAGGGAAATTTCGGGTACCAAAAGAATGGCATCTCCACCTTGAGCTAATACTTGAGAAATTAACTCAAGGTAAACATCGGTCTTTCCACTGCCCGTCACACCATGCAACAAGATAGTTTGAGACGACTCTTCTGCCAGAGCTGTAAGCACATTCCTCACGGCTGCAGCTTGCTCCAACGTTAATTCATAGGTTCTACCCTTAGGAAAACGCTGATCTTTGACCTCGTTTCCCTCAGGAAAAGCGTTATCCTGTTTATGAGCTACTGGCGATGTTGTACCTGCTCCATGAGGGGACACAAAACGCGTTTCTTTTTTCACCCAACCTTGGTGGAGGAGTTTATCGAGTGTCTCACCAGAAATATCTGCTCTCTTTAAAAAGACTTTTAGGGAAATAGCCTTACTCCTTGCTCTATTCAGCACTGTAATTGCTCGATAAGCTTCCGTATCCAGCCATTTTAAAGCCTGTACATCTGAATCCTCAAGCGAGGCAATGAGAATAATCCACTCATCCATCTTTCCTTTAAGAAGCGGCCAAACCGTATGTAAGCTTTGAGCAACTGAACAAATGGTCGTTTGGGCTAACCAATGAGCCAGTTCAATGAGTTCCGGCGGAACAAGACTTCCCTCATCAATAATTTCAATCACTGGTTTAAGAGTGATATTTTCCAGTTCCATTGGCAGATCATTGGTGACATTCACGACGAGCCCTTGTATTTTGCGGTTCTGGAGAAAGACGACAACTCTCATTCCGATCCTTAAACTAAGATACTCAGGAATTATATAATGATAACTTTGATCCAGGCGCCGATTTGCTACATCAATCAGGACTTCAGCATAGCGAAACATCACACGCCTCCTTATTGAAGAATCATCAATACGCTAATGTCAAGATTGGTCAATACATTATACCAAATTCACGCGCACATTACATTTTTATCACATTCTTTCTCCTATAAATAATAAGTTTAACTCAACAATTTTATGACACAGTTTATTTATACCCTTGTCAAAATGGAACGAATTATGATATGCTCAATAAAGTTAAATCTTGCACCTTTAAATTAGTCCCGTGAGACTAAGAAGGGAATGGCGAACCATGAGTTGACATGGACACCTCTTTCTTGCTTGCGGGCAGGGAAGAGGTTTTTTGTTTAAGAAAGAGGAGGTTATTCTATGTCTACAGAAGTTCAAATTCACGAGAAACTCCCCCTTGCCCAGGCGATCCCTCTCGGCCTACAACATGTCTTTGCTATGTTTGGTGCCACAGTCCTTGTCCCATTTTTAACCGGTCTCAGCCCGTCAGTGGCTCTCCTTTCTTCAGGGATAGGTACCATTATATTCTTATTATTAACAAAAAGTCAGGTTCCTGCCTATCTTGGTTCATCTTTTGCCTACATTGCAGCTTTAACCACCTTTGTTCAGAGTAATAATACTGCAGGAGCCATGGGTGGAGTTTTAGCTGTCGGCTTGGTGTATATTATCCTATATCTTCTTATGGCTGCCTTTGGAACCCGATGGATTCATACTATTGTTCCCCCTATCGTTGCTGGGCCAGTCGTTGCCATCATCGGCTTAAGCCTAACCCCAGTAGCCGTAGACATGGCATCAGCCAATTGGTATATTGCCTCCTTCACTTTAGCTGTTGCAGCTTTTCTTTCCGTATATGCTAAGGGCTTTCTAAAGATTATCCCGATCCTTGTGGCCATTGTGGCTGGCTATATCGTTGCAACGGTCATGGGCCTTGTTGATTTAAAACCCTTCTATGCCTCCTTTAGCCAACTATTCGTTTTCCCCGTCGCAATGGGAAGCGATTTCCAACTGCCCAGCCTAGATAAAATGGCAATTTTAGTGATGGCTCCTCTAGCTTTGGTTACGATCATTGAAGATTTGGGACATATGATCGTTCTAGGAAACATTACTCATTCCGACCCCATAAAAAAACCCGGATTTCATCGAGTCCTCCTCGGTAATGGTTTAGCTACCGCCGTAGCCAGCTTCCTCGGTGGTCCTCCTGTCACCACCTATGGCGAGAACATAGGGGTACTTGCCGTAACAAAAGTATACAGCACCTTCAACATCTGGATTGCCGCAATCCTAGCAATAATCTTCAGTATGATTAACCCTTTACAAGCCGCTATCATGTCCATCCCCATATCCGTCATGGGCGGGGTCACAATCCTCCTCTTCGGTATGATCGGCGCAGCAGGATTACGTACTCTTATTGAAGCTAAAGTTGATTTTTCTGATACTAAAAACCTCATCATCGCTTCCGTCATCTTCGCGCTCGGGATTGGGTTGAAAGAACACGGAGTAGCTTGGGCGACCATCGTTGGGATAACCCTAAACCTCGTACTTCAGGGGCAATCTCAGCACATCAAAACTTCAAGCCCTGGGAAGAAATAGGAAAGCAATTAAGGCAAATAGAATAACAAAATAAAGCAAGAGGCTCTATGTACGCAAGAGCCTCTTGCTTTATTTTTCTCTCACAATTAGGGACGTTCCCACAGAGAGTTCAATGTATTAACTAAGACCTTGTTTCTTCCGCCCCTAACTTACAGGCAAATTAAGCATCCTCACGGCCTTTTCCATGATCTCCTTGTCCTGAACTCGCAGAACAACTTGAGCTTTCTGCTCCTTCGCCTCAACGAACGCATACATATACTCCACGATCACATCCTGTTGGACGAGCAGATTGAGTACCTCAGCTAATCCACCCGTGCGATCTGGGACCATTAGAACCCATACCGGGGTCAAGGAAACAACCACTTTTCGTTCACGTAATTTCTCCGCTGTCACTTCAGGTTCATCCACGATAATCCGTAACACTCCATAATCTTTGGTGTCGGCTAGCGACAGGGCCCTTAAATTTACCTTTAGTTCAGCTAAGAGGCTGATGACCTCAGCTAATCGTCCTTTAGCATTTTCCAGAAAAATTGATAATTGTAACACGTTTACCCCTGGTTTCTAAAAACTGAACAATTCTATACATTTGCCCAGTATCTTCACTTTGCCGACTAAACAAAGTGGTAGCATCACAGGATTCAGCTACTAGGGTTAATACTTTCGTATCAAACATCCGCGAGCCTTTGGAGCACGACATCCATTAAGTACATCAGATGTGCGACTGTTAGTCGCCCTTAAAGGTCACTCCGCACAAGCCTTTCAACTAAGTGTACTTGTGCAGTGGTTTATTTTAAGTTCAATTGTTAAGCAATCCCCAGTAGTTCTTTCCTACGCACTAGCCATAAACCAGGTGTGTTCACTTCCTTTCGTTTCTTAAATAATTTCGTTACTTGTTTACTAATTTCACTCCACTGACCCCATGCGTTCATTTTTTTAAAAGCGACCAGTTTTTTCTCAAGTACTAATTTATCCTGAAGAAGTTTTGGTACAGCTTCTTTTAAACCGTAACTTCGTCTTGCAATAACTAAAGCAGCACCATTGTGAACAGCCAAACCGTACTGGTGACAATACTTATACAAACCAATTTTACTTGTGAATTGAGGCTTTATTTTTATAAATTCAACACCATGGCGTAGGCATCGTCGTTCCAACATTTGAAGTAGCGTTGAATAAACAAACTGATGATTGACTCTCGCCAACTTACTTGCTACATCAAGGTCGTCCTTAAACTTCAAGTTCTCCGCAGCCATCCCGCAATGATGTTTCTCTGCCTTGTCAACTGCCTGAGCTACAAGCTCACCACATAAGTTTGTCCGCCGATTACCGCGACAGAAGGTTAATTCATGCTGCTTTAAATAAGTGTGGCCCTTGTAGTTGCCATTGATACCAACCTCGGTGAGTCCAAATCCATTGGGATTTGTATCGGTACCAATCACACTGAGGTGTCCAGTATAGATAACCTTCGCTTCAAGTTCATCAAACGTAATGTGAGCATAATAGTTACCTTCTCGTTTAAGTAACTCCACTTGGTAGGCTTCACCTCGTTCTAACGAATCCATAAACAATTGCCTATAAGGAATGCCGTTGACATTACCAGTCTTCTTAGACAGTTTTTGAGGTAGGTAAATCGGAATTAGTACTTTGATTGCTCTATTCTTGGGTGTTTTTTCAAACGTAGAGACTTCCAAAAAACCAGCTTCCTCCTTAAAGACTACCCTTAAATTCGGATTACCGCCCTTCGATTTATCACCACGACTGTAAAAACGGTTGTTCCTGCGGTCATTCCATTCCTTCTTTGTGATCAAACCTTTGCACCGCCTAAGAAACATTTCTTTAGTGCCAAACGTAACCGGCGGAAAGGTCTTACTCTCTTTGAGCACCGTCCAATAGCTTAGCTTGCGCTGACGTTTTGCTAATTTTGAAGTTAATGCTTTGACCTTGCGAACAGATAGCTTCGGGTTTTTAAGTTTCTTAACAAGTGCCTCAACCTTTTTCGTATAGTCTTCATGGTAGAGCTTGACGAGTACATGCTGTGACACAATAGTCTGCCTCGCCGATTCCACAGCGTCTTTAGCTTGTCGTATATTCAAATTGTACTTATGCGCCACAACTCTCTCCAGATCACCGATCACCTGACCTTCGAGTTGTCGCTTGAATGAGTAGCGAACTGCCGTACAGAAAACGAGCATCATGTGATCTAATAGCGCCTTTTGCTCACTTGTGAGGTCTATTAGAATCGCTTTCATCGTCGTTTTCATCGGGCTCACCTCTATTCTGGTCCAGTTTCTCTAAGGTTTGTACAATCGTCTGCTTGAGCTTTCTTCCACCCCTGGCACCGTAGAGTCTTGTACTAAAACAGGTGACAATACTCACTAAGTCATTGACCATTTCTTCATTTGGTTGCAACTTCACACCTTGTTCAATCGTTTCAATCTCGACGTTGAAAGATGCTGCGAATTCCTTTAGATAAGAGTAGCCAAACCGAGCCAATCTATCAGCATACTCCACCACAACAACATCAACATCTCTTAAATTTCTTAACAGTTTCGTAAGTTCCCTGCGATGGTCGTTAAGTCCACTAGCGACTTCTTCATATAGGGTAACCACCGTGTAATGCTTATCCTGGCAATACTGGATTAAACGCTCTCGTTGTCGTTGAAGATTGCCACTTTCTTGTTGTTTTTTAGTGGAAACTCGACAATAAATAAAGGCTCTTTTCTGTGTCGATGGCACATCGACGGTGGGATTAACAAGTGCTTCAATTTCTTCAAGTCGGTAGCGCCGATGATTTCCAAAAGTCCTCACCGATTTTAGTTTACCCGATGTATCCCACCGTCGAAGAGTTGCTATTGTAACACCCAACCGTTGAGATGCTTCACTTATATCTATTAAATTGTTTTGCATTCTTAGTCACCTCTACTATATTTTACCACATACAACGACTAATAAATAGTAGAAATGTTTATAATTAAATAGAAATGTCTAGATATTAAACAACAGCTACTACCTCCTTATTACGTTTGTCAATAACCCGAATAGCCTTGCCCTCACTCCGCGGTATGCTCTTAGGTTCAACTAGGCGTATGCGGACCGAGATTCCCAAGATTTCCTCTATTCTTTTTTGTAAACGTTGTTGACGTTCTTCTAATTCACGGACTTCATCAAAGAAGCTCGTTTCATTAACTTCCACTTGGACTTCTAGTTGATCTAAGTTCCCAGCGCGATAAACGACCAACAGATAGTGCGGTTCAAAACCACCCGAAGAAAGAATTGCCTCTTCAACTTGACTAGGAAAGACATTAACTCCCCGAATGATTAACATATCGTCTACTCGAGCTGTAACACGTTCCATTGTCCATCCGATATGTCCGCAAGAACACCTACCATAACGCAACTTGGTCAAATCCTTGGTTCGATAGCGCAAAACCGGAAATCCCTGTTTTTCTAAGCTGGTAATCACTAGTTCTCCTCGTTCGCCGACAGGGAGTGGATTTCCTTCTCCATCTAAGACTTCCGGATAAAAATGCTCGTCAATATGTAATCCATTTTGGGCTGGACATTCTAAAGCAACACCCGGTCCCATGATTTCGCTGAGTCCATAAATATCATAAGCTTTGATGCCCAATCGCGTCTCGATTTGTTCTCTCATTCCTTCTGACCATGGCTCTGCACCGAAGACCCCGATTTTCAACTTTAACTCATCACGGGAAATTCCCGATTCCTCTAGACTCTCCGCTAGATATAAAGCATAAGAAGGGGTGCAGGCCAAAACAGTTGTACCGAAATCCCTCATTAGCATTAGCTGTCGAGCTGTATTACCTCCAGAAATAGGAACTACTATAGCACCAAGTTCCTCGCAACCATAGTGCAGTCCCATCCCCCCAGTAAACAAGCCGTATCCGTAAGCAATTTGAACAACGTCCTTTTTTGTTACACCGACTCGTCTCAGTTCATTGGCCACAATCTTTGCCCATAACGAAATATCCTGGCTAGTATACCCTACAACAGTCGGCTTACCCGTTGTTCCCGAGGAGGCGTGAAGACGCACAATATTTTCCATCGGTTCGGCAAAAAGTCCAAAGGGATAATTCTTGCGCAAATCTTCTTTTGTCGTTAAAGGAAGTCTCTGAAAATCTCTGAGTGACTTAATATCCGCTGCTTGGGTTATTCCTACAGCACCATAGCTTTCTTGATAATGGGGGATAGGCCATACTCGCTTCACCGTTTTTTGAAGACCCGCTAGCCATTGTTTCTCTGTAGACTCTGTTACCTTAGACACTTTATCTGCTATGTCCATTACCCCATCTCCTACTTTTATAAAAATTCGCCTATTAATTATGCTTATTACTATAACACACTACCCTTAGAGCGCAATTATATGATCTAATATACTACAGTTTTGGTTTTCATTCCACTTATTTTCCTCATTGCCTAGGATACTTGGCGGCGATTTTATCTATCCAGGCATACAGCAGGGGGCATTAATTGTAAATAAATAGGTTTACAATCAGTAGATAATATGAGGAGCCCCTCAGCAGTTCAAGTTGAACTGCTGAGGGGCTCCTTCCATAGTTTTAAAATTAAACCTTATAGTCCTGCTAATTTGCGCAGGGTTTCAGCCTTGTCCATTCTTTCCCAGGGCAGGTCGAGGTCTGTTCTTCCGAAATGTCCATAGGCTGCCGTTTGATGATAGATGGGTCGACGGAGATCCAAGGCTTTGATAATACCCGCTGGTCGCAAGTCAAAGGTCTGCATGATCAACTCCACGATCTTATCATTAGGCAATTTACCGGTCCCAAACGTCTCAATAGAGACAGATACCGGGCGGGCCACACCGATAGCGTAAGCAATTTGTAGTTCGCAACGGTCAGCCAATCCAGCAGCTACAACATTTTTAGCCACGTATCGTGCAGCATAAGCAGCCGAACGGTCAACCTTTGTGGGGTCTTTGCCAGAGAAAGCGCCGCCGCCATGGCGTGCCATCCCGCCATAAGTGTCCACAATGATTTTACGTCCCGTCAGTCCGCAATCCCCTTGAGGACCACCAATCACGAAACGCCCCGTTGGGTTGATAAAATACTTCGTGTCTTCATCAAGTAGTTCTTTGGGAACCGTTGGGTACACAACATATTGAAGTAAATCGCGGCGTATTTGATCTTGAGTTACATCCGGATGATGCTGAGTAGATATTACGATGGTATCTACCCTAATCGGTTTGTTGTCCTCGTATTCCACAGTCACCTGGGTTTTCCCATCCGGACGCAAATAGTTTAAAAGATCTGATTTACGCATCTCACTAAGCCGACGTGCTAAACGGTGAGCTAAATCGATGGGAACTGGCATGTAGCTTTCGGTTTCATTCGTTGCATAGCCGAACATCATTCCTTGGTCACCGGCTCCGATCGCTTCAATATCACTATCACTCATATCCCCCGTTTTTGCTTCCAAGGCCCGATCCACGCCCAGAGCGATATCCGCAGATTGTTCTCCGATTGAGGTTAAGACAGCGCAAGTATCGGCGTCAAAGCCATATTTGGCACGGGTATACCCCACTTTCCGGATTGTCTCCCGTACCACATGTGGAATATCCACATAACACGAGGTTGTAATTTCACCAGCGACAAGAACTAATCCTGTCGTAACAGTTGTTTCACAAGCAACTCGGGCATTAGGATCTAAGGCAAAAATCGCATCCAAAATAGCATCTGAAATCTGGTCACAGATCTTATCCGGATGCCCTTCTGTCACAGACTCTGATGTAAATAATTTTCTGACCAATTATTTCACTCCTTTGTTTTTACGCCGAGGAGGTTGGCAATTTCACCAACGAGATTCCGTGCAACCTCCAGTTTGCTCATTTGAGGAAAATCTATTCTTCTTCCATCGGGAAAGAGAAAACTGACAATGTTTGTTGGACTACCAAAGCCGGCTCCCTGCTTGGTAACATCATTGGCTACCAAGAGATTGACGTTCTTTCTGAGCATTTTAGCTTGGGCATTAGCCATCAGATTCTCCGTCTCCGCAGCGAACCCAATCAAAATTTGAGATGTTTTCTTGCGCCCAAGTTCCGCAAGTATATCCGGGTTAGGAACTAACTCTAGCGTACGGTTTGTCCCATCCTTTTTAATCTTTTGCTCAGCAAGAACCGCAGGTCGATAATCCGCTACGGCTGCTGCTTTGATAACAACATCTACCTCAGGGAAACGCTCCAAAACTGCATCGTACATTTCCAGAGCTGTCTGCACTGATACCCTTGTCACTCCCTGCGGAGTTGGCAAATCCGTAGGTGCACTAATGAGAACTGTCTCCGCGCCTACCTCTTGTAAGGCCTGAGCAATGGCATATCCCATTCGTCCAGAACTTCGGTTACCCAGATAACGAACCGGATCAAGCGGTTCTTGAGTTCCTCCAGCCGTCACAAGCACCTTCTTACCCTTCAACCAATCCGACCCAGAGAAAAACTGTGCTAAGGACTCCACGATCTCGATCGCTTCACTCATGCGACCAACCCCTTCGGTGCCACACGCTTGAAAACCAGTGCCAGGGCCAATGATCTTTATCCCGCGCTCTTGGAGACGTGTCAGGTTAGCTTGAGTGGCTGGATGATGATACATGGCCTGGTTCATGGCCGGTGCCACAAAGATGGGTACACGTGTTGCCAATAGAACCGTTGAAAGAAAATCATCGGCTAAGCCAGTTGTCATCTTAGCTAATATATTGGCCGTGGCCGGAGCAACTATGACTGCATCGATATGCTCCGCTAGGGCGATATGCTCCACATTCCAATGCTTCGGTTCGTCAAACATGTCTACGTACACCGGATTTGCCGAAAGGCTCCGCAGTGTAAGGGGAGTAATAAATTCTGTCGCAGATTTTGTCATCGCGACATGGACCTCAGCGTTCAATTTTCTTAAGCGGCTAACGACTTCCGCCGCTTTGTAAGCTGCAATTCCACCGGTGACCCCGACAAGGATTTTCCTCCCAGTAAACATAATATTACACTTCCTCTTCAGGGGTACACTCATAGCTGAATTTAGAGTGTGAAATCTCCTCCAATGAAATACTCACTGGCTTCATACCCTTAGCTAAATCCTCATGCTTAGCTTCTTCCATAATCGTTCGCGCCCGTTTGGCAACCACGATGACTAATGTATACTTGCTATCGACTTTACCCATAAGCACATCAAGTGACGGTTGTTTCATTAATATTCCCCCTTAAAAACAAACGGTTTTCGTTTAACCCGGCATTTTTCTGCCACTAAAATACTCTTAAGTTTATCGACAGCCACAGGAACTTCATCATTGATGACTACATAGTCATACTCACTCACATATTCCAGTTCCTGTATTGCGGTGGCTAAGCGTTTCTGAATGACAGCCTCCGTCTCAGTTCCCCGTTTGTGAATGCGTTCAGCTAGAATATCCAAAGAAGGCGGGACAATAAACGTAAAGACACCTTGAGGAAACCGCTTTTTGACTTGTAATGCACCTTGAATTTCGATCTCTAAAATGACATCCTGTCCTTCTTGAATCGCCTGTTCAACAGCAAATCGTGGCGTTCCATAATAATTATCGCAAAACGATGCCCATTCTAATAATTCATCAACGGCAATCAAGGCTTCAAATTCTGTCTGTGGGCGAAAGAAATAATGAATCCCTTCCACTTCACCAGGGCGAGGCGACCGCGTCGTCATAGAGACAGAATATTTTAAATTGGGTACCTGGCGAAGCAATTCTTGGCAAAGCGTCCCCTTGCCCGCTCCAGAAGGACCTGAAAGTATGATTAATAATCCATGACCTTTTTCCACACTACACCCCTAATCTGCCGGGTCTTCAGCGTGGGTAGTTGACTCTTTCGCAGAAAGACGGTGAGCCACTGTTTCAGGCTGAACGGCAGAAAGAATCACATGATGACTGTCACAGATAATCACGGCACGTGTACGCCGTCCATAAGTAGCATCGATCAGCATACCTGTATCTCGAGCTTCTTGGATAATACGTTTAATCGGGGCGGATTCCGGACTCACGATGGATATAATTCGATTGGCAGAGACAATATTGCCAAACCCTATGTTAATGAGCTTAATGTCCACGTTGAATCCTCCATTACTCTAAGTTTTGGATTTGTTCGCGAATCTTTTCCAATTCAGTTTTGACACTAACCACCTGTTGGCCAATCCTTAAATCATTCGCTTTAGATCCAATAGTATTGATTTCGCGATTCATTTCTTGAACTAAAAAGTCGAGTTTACGACCGACCGGATCTTGACTTCCCAAGGCTTCCCGACCTTGAGCTAGATGACTGTCAAAACGAACCAATTCTTCCGTGATCGAGGCACGATCCGCAAAATATAAAACTTCGTTTGCCAATCGAGCCCCATCCAATTCAACCTCGCCCAAGATTGTCTGAAGTCGTTCCTGTAAACGTTCTTGGTAATCTGTTACGACAAACGGTGCGCGCTCAGCTATTGTTTGCAGATGCTCACTGATGAGATCGAGCCTTTGAAGTAGATCGACTGTCAACTTTCCTCCTTCAGTACGGCGCATTTGCCCGAATCCTTCAGAAGCCTTAAAAAGGGCTTCGGCACATACCCCCCATAAAGCATCCAGATCGATGACAGGCTCCTCAACCGAGAGAACCTCTGGTAAAGAGACTAAACGGTAAATATCTGTTTCATACGCTGTATGTAGAGCTAAAGAGAGATCTTTCAATGTCTTATCATACGACAGTGCCAAATCATTGTCAACCTTCGCCAATCTCTTTCGTCCTTCTGTTTCCACCACATTAAGATATACTTCAATCCTACCGCGTTGGTACTTTTCTTGAAGCATTTTACGGATCCGTTCCTCAAAGCTGCTATAGTTGCGCGGGGTCCTTACTACAATCTCCAAAAAACGATGATTAACAGATTTCAGTTCAATAGATACTTGATAACCACTTCCACTTGCCTCTCCTCGGCCAAATCCAGTCATACTATTTGCCATATGTCACCTGGCGAATCAATCAACCAGGTCATTCACCCCCTATTTAATGAAACACTATCTTTAATATGCCTCTAAACTTCTTTCTTATATATTATACCAGATTAGATATATAACCTATAACCTTATAAATTATGAGAACTCAACGGTGCCTTCCTAAAAAATGATAACTCTGCAGAAATTGAATAGTTTAATGAAAAAGTTTTAGGGGGCTGCAGACGAGCAGCCCCCTAAAACTTTTCCCCTCACGAATGGAGGTTTTCCGATGTCTAATTAAGAATCGTAGATATTGGTAGTAATACTAAAATTCAAATTTTCCTAAAGTTTCCCTAATTCGCGTTAATGCCTCCCTAAGTCGTTCCGTACCAATGGTCAAAGATATACGGAAGTAACCCTCACCATATTCTCCATAACCATTGCCAGGGGTAAGTACCACACCGGCTTTATCTAAAACTAACTCGCAGAAAGACGTTGAGGTAAATCCTTTGGGTACTTTAGGCCAAATATAGATTGTCGCCTTCGGCCTTTCCACATTCCACCCTAAGGCAGTCAACCCTTCAATCACTATATCTTGTCGTTCTTGATAGATCTTACAAAGTTCTTGGATTATTTCCTGACTTCCCAAAAGCCCTTTGATGGAAGCTTTTTGTACTGCCTGAAAAACCCCTGAATCAATGTTCGATTTAATACGGCCTAGCGCCTCGATAACCCTTGCATTTCCTGCAGCCCAACCAATCCTCCAACCCGTCATATTGTAGGTTTTTGACATTGAATGGAATTCAATCCCAACGTCTATGGCCCCTGGAACCTCAAGAAAGCTCAAAGGCTTATAGCCTTTAAACGCAATTTCCGAATAAGGCCCATCATGGCAAATAATAATATCGTATTTTTCAGCAAAGGCAATGGCCTTTAAATAGAAGCTTTCATCTGCAACTGCACCAGTAGGGTTATTGGGGTAATTCAAGAACATGAGTTTAGCCTTCTGCGCAACCTCTTCTGGAATCCCCTCTAAATCAGGCAAAAAGCCGTTTTCTTCCTTAAGCGGCATAGTATAAGGAACTCCTCCTGCCAGTAAGGTCCCTACGCCATAGACAGGATACCCAGGATCCGGAATCAAGGCTACATCACCTGGGTTCAAATAACAAAACGCAATGTGCGCAATCCCCTCTTTAGATCCGATGAGAGTAACCACTTCTTTTTTGGGATCAAGGACAATATTTGAGCGTCGTTTATACCACTCCGCCACCGCTTGACGAAACTCCAACATTCCTGCGTAAGATGGATAACGATGATTCTCCGGATTACGCGCTGCTTTTACAAGCTCATCAATGATATGATCTGGGGTTGGAAGATCGGGATCTCCGATGCCAAGACTAATGACATCCACACCTTTTGCCTTCGCATTCGCAATTTTTTCATCAATCCGAGCAAATAAATAAGGAGGCAATGCTTTAATTCGTTGGGCTTCTTCCATAGTACGATAAATCCTCCTACAAACCATTTTCCATTTCAAAATTCATTATTCCATTGGCTCCAACCATTCACCCTTAAACACATACGTCGCTGGGCCGGTCATATAGATGTGATTGTCTAATCCCCATTCAATCAATAAATCTCCCCCCGGTAGATGAACTGTCACTGTGCGTTCTGTCTTTTGATTGAGCACGGCAGCAACTGCAGAAGCGCAAGCACCTGTCCCGCAGGCTAGTGTCGGTCCGGCTCCCCGTTCCCAAACTTTCATGGTCATATCCTGAGGGGAATTGACCTTTATAAACTCGACATTGGTCTTACGTGGAAACAAAGAATGCTTCTCAATCGCCGGGCCAAGACGCTCAAAATCCAGCGTAGCAAGATCCTCCACAAAGATAACACAGTGCGGATTCCCCATAGATACGGCAGTATATTGGAACGTTTTCCCCAACACTTCAAGGGTCTCTCCCACCACAGGTTCCCCTTGTACTAAAACTGGAATGAGGTCTGCCCGCAAAATGGGCTCTCCCATATCTACTCGCACCCCTTGAACCTGAGCATCTTTGATATTTAGATGAATCGTCAAGACACCAGCGAGGGTTTCTACTTTCATTGGATTATGTCTTACAATCCCTTGATCGTATACATATCTCGCGAAACATCGGATGCCATTACCGCACATTTCAGGTTCAGATCCGTCTGAATTAATGATCCGCATCCGGGCATCTGCAACCTTCGAAGGCAGAATTACGACTAATCCGTCTCCTCCTATTCCAAATTGACGGTGACAGAGCTTCTTGGCCAATTCGGGGTAATCCGCATCTCCGTCCAAAGTAACAGAAAAATGGTCCAGGAAAACAAAATCATTTCCCAGACCATGCATTTTTAAGAATTCCACTGTGCTTCCCCCCTCTTGTTTTTCCATCATACGCATTTTCTCTTTAAAAGAATACTACGCAATATGAAGCGGGTCAACCTATTTGAAGCAAGTATACACGAGGAGGGAAAGAGATATACATTATACGTCCTAAATGGTCAACCAACACTTTATAATCACCCAAGTTTTGAGAGAATTCTTTCCGTAAAAGACGATCAGCCTTTGAGTTTATGTTCAGTTAGTTATTCACTGAGTGGATTAAAACACCCTATCCCTTGGCAATAACCACTTTACCTTGCCAACTGAGCTTAATGAACCGAGCAAGTCCAATCAAAACGGACGGTCCACCCGCTACGCATAGAATTAAAATCCATTGCCAACTAACTAACGGTGCGGTCTTAAAGATGGCTTGTAAAGGCTCAAGATAGATTACGCAGAGCTGCATGATAGTAGAGACCATCACCGCTCCTACAAGATAGAGATTTGAGAAGAGGCCTACTTCAAAAATACTACGTTCCTCTGACCGACAATCAAAAACATGGAACAATTGGGAAAACACTAGCGTTGTAAAGGCCATAGTCCGGGCACCCAGCATATTGACCCCCATGAAAAGTGCCACTACAAATACGAATAGAGTTCCTAGGCCAATAAATGTACCTCTGACTGCAATTTTTCTGGCCAACCCCCGCGCAAAAATACTTTCTCCGGGGACCCTTGGTGGACGGTTCATAATACCTGGTTCAGCACCATCTACCCCTAAGGCCATCGCAGGCAACCCGTCAGTAACTAGATTAACCCATAATATTTGAATAGGTAGTAAAGGAAGTGGTAGCCCCACCAGCGTTGCTAAAAACATCGTCAGAACTTCACCCAAATTGCAGGAAAGTAAATAGCGAATAAACTTCCGTATATTGTCGTAGATCCCTCGGCCCTCTTCCACTGCCGCCACAATTGTCGCAAAATTGTCATCACCTAGAACCATCGATGATGCTTCCTTCGTCACATCCGTCCCCGTTTTACCCATCGCTACCCCAATATCCGCCTCTTTGACTGCCGGAGCATCATTAACCCCATCCCCAGTCATAGCCACCACTTGTCCCCGCTTTTTATAGGCACGTACAATTCTGAGTTTATCTTTCGGGGTCACTCGGGCAAATACGGATATATCCATGATTCGCTCACTTAAATTCCGATCAGACGTCTGCTCCAGTTCTGCTCCGGTTATGACACCCCCGCTCGAACCGCGGATAATTCCTAATTCATGAGCGACGGCTTCAGCGGTTAGGCGATGATCTCCCGTGATCATGACGGGTTTAATCCCAGCTTGTCGACAGACTTTAATTGCTTTTACCGCACTGGCTCGCGGTGGATCAATCATTCCTAACAGCCCGACAAAGGTCAAGCCGTGTTCTACGTTCTCATCGAGGGGCTCGGAATCTGATAATGGTTTTTCAGCAACTGCTAGAACTCTGAGAGCATGCCTTGCCATGTCGTCGTTGGCCCGCATGATGTTTTTCTTGCGTTCCGGGGATAGCTCTACAACGCCATGCCCAGTCAGCTCGTTCTGGCAAAGTCGCAACACCATATCAGGCGCCCCTTTGACATAGGCCTTGCGTCCCTGTTTCGTCTGATAAACAACACTCATTCTCTTGCGATCCGAATCAAAGGGCAACTCGCCAATTCGCTCTTGCTTGCGTTCCAAAACCTCTCGCCAGATCCCAGCCTTCGCCGCAGCCACTAAAATAGCGCCTTCAGTCGGATCTCCCTCGATGCCCCAAGGGGCATCCTTTCCTTTGGAACGGAAGAGGCCAGCAACTTGAACTCCCTTCTTTGTCAAGATTGAATTATTGCAAAGTGCTGCGATCTTTAACCCGACGTTGAGGGGATCCCGTTCTTTTTCTGGATTAGCACCCTGGAACTCACCTTTGGGATCGTACCCTTCACCTGAAACTGTAATCTTTCGTCCATCTGAATAGATTAGGCGTACTGTCATTTCATTCTGGGTCAAGGTCCCCGTTTTATCCGAACAAATCACTGTTGCACACCCCAACGTCTCAACAGCTGGCAGTTTCCGAATGATCGCTTGGCGCTTAACCATTCGTTGAACTCCTACTGCCAAAGCAACGGTAACAATAGCCGGCAGACCTTCTGGGATAGCCGCTACAGCCAGGGAAACTCCTGTAAAAAACATCTTATAAAAGTCCTCACCTCTTAAGACCCCTGTAACCACCACAGCAGTACAGACAAGAAAACTGATCAGGACCAACCATTTACCCAGTTCCGCTAAACGCTTCTGCAAAGGGGTTTCTTCATTTTCTACATTTTGGATCATGTCGGCAATGACGCCCATCTCAGTTTCCATCCCAGTCGCTACGACTACCCCTGCCCCTCGACCGTTCACGATAGAAGTCCCCATGTATCCCATATTTTTTCGATCTGCCATGGGGGTCAATTCCTCCTGAAGTGGAAAAATACTTTTGCCCACAGGATGAGATTCCCCCGTCAAAGCTGATTCTTCCACTTGTATGTTGACTGCCTGAATCCAACGCAAATCCGCCGGAATACGATCTCCGGTTTCCAAAAGCACAATATCTCCAGGCACAACATCTGCTGCTGGAATCCGTTGTTCCATACCTTCCCGTAACACTCGCGCCTCTGGAGCCGTGAGGGAGCGCAGCGATTCCATGGAACGCTCCGCGCGAAACTCCTGCACAAAACCTAGAATGGCGTTAATCATTAAAATTGCCAAGATCGTGATGGCATCCGCGATCTCACCTAATAGTCCTGAGACTACAGTGGCCGCTAGTAAAACTAGCACCATAAAATCCTTAAATTGTCCCAGAAACAAAAACACAGGATGCGTCCCTTTTTTTACCGCTAAAACATTCTTTCCAACCTCCTGTAATCGGTTACGAACTTCTTTAAGATTTAACCCTTTTGCCGGATGTACATCCAACGCCTTGGCCACGTCAAGCCAAGGCAGCACATGCCACGCCTGTTGCCGCATGCCCTTTTTCCTCCTTTTGCTTTCTAAACAGTATTAAGGGGACTTACTATTTGTCCCTTTTGTAGTACATGCTTATTCCCTAAAGTATGGAAAAATGCCTCAGTAAAACAAGTGTGTTATACTAAAAAGTGGATTCTCTATAGAAAGGATGTCATCACATGGCCTTAGACGGTGTTACCCTCGCCTATCTCGTAAATGAACTTGCTCCACAACTCATCGGAGCACGTATCGATAAAATTCATCAACCCGAAAAAGATGAGATTCATCTCCAATTGCGTCAACAGGGATCCAGACGCCTTCTGCTTAGTACCAGTGCCACTTCCCCCCGCTTCCACCTCACTCAAGAAAACAAAAAAAATCCACCTTCTCCCCCCATGTTTTGTATGATTCTCCGCAAACATCTGGAGGGTGGTAAACTCATTGACCTGCACCAAAAAGATCTGGAACGTGTTGTGACCTTTGAAATTCAAAATTACAATGACCGTGGCGATTTAGTTTCGTTGCATCTCCATTTAGAAATTATGGGAAAACACAGTAATCTTATTCTCGTTGACCCAACCACAAATACGATCCTTGACGGACTTAAACGATACTCACATGTCCTAAGCCAATACCGTGAGGTTTTACCCGGTCGCTCTTATCTCTCTCCTCCTTCTCAGGAAAAACAGCCGCCTCTAGCAGAGGAAGAACTCTGGCGAGAGACCCTTTACCAGGAAGATCTAGATCGTTCCATAACCGGTATCCTTCTCGCCCGCTTTGCCGGGATCAGCCCAGAATTGGCCCGTGAAATGGTAATTCAAGCGGGATTGAATCCAGAAATCCTCCTCCACCAGTGCGGTGACATCGATTGTTCACGGCTTTTCCGGGCCTACCGTAAGTTAGGCAATCCTGAGGAGAATCCCGAAATTCAACCCTGCCTTTACTATAATCCCCTACCGGAAACCAAACTCATCGCCTTTAGTTTTACCCCTTTTCAACAATATCAAGAATTAAGAAGGGAAGACGTCCTTTCGATAAATGACGCAGTCCAGATCTTTTATCAGTCAAAATCCAGCAACAACTCGCTTGAATCGAAACGGGGCTCTCTAAGAAAGATTGTCCAAGAAAAACATGCCCATTTCACTAAGAAGCTTAAAATCTATGAGGAGGCTCTACTCAACGCTAATTCAAGCCTCAACTACCAAAAGTGGGGAGAACTGTTGACTGCGAACCTCTACCGCATCCCCCAAGGATCAGTCGAAACCTCTGTGGAAGATTATTTTGATCCCAACCTCACTAGCCTAGTCATTCCGCTCAATCCTCATATCAGTGTCATTGACAACGCCCAGCACTACTACAAACTTTATAACAAAGCAAAAGCCACCTTGCTCAAGACAAAGTCGCTCAAAGAAACCACACTTGATGAAGTTCAATACCTAGCTTCATTGCGAGTCAATTTGGATCAGGCCTCCAGCCTTGCTGAGCTGAATGAAATCCATATCGAACTGGTTGGACAAGGGTATGTGACTGGAAAGCATTTGAAAAGAAGTACCCTGAAACTTAAAAAAGGCCGCCCCCAGGGAAATGCCAAATCTAAAGCAAAATCTCCCAAGGAGGTTCCTCAGCCCCGCGTCTATCGCTCCAGTCAGGGCAAAAGTATCTTTGTCGGTAAAAATAATGCTCAAAACGATTGGCTCTCGTTGCGCAAAGGAAAACCCAATGATCTATGGCTCCATGTCAAGCAAATTCCAGGTTCTCACGTCCTCGTTCCCCTCGAGGATGGAGAAGAATTTCCAGACGACACCACCCTTGAAGAAGCAGCGGCCCTGGCAATCTATTACAGCCAAGCTCGTGGTTCTTCCCAAGTCCCTGTCGACTACACACATGTCAAACAGTTAAAAAAGCCTAACTCAGCTAAACCCGGAATGGTGATCTATGATCTGAACTGGACCTTATACCTGACTCCTAAACCGGAGGTTTTAGAACGGTTACTGGCCAGCGAAGAGATATTAGAATAATTATTTTTACTTCTCCTCTTGCCTTTAGAGCCCTTGGAAGGCATATTTTTGGAAGCCGATAGAGCTTTCCGAGCCCAATCCGATAACAGTTCCTTGTTTTCTAAAATTTCAACAGGAACTTCATAACATGGCATTACCATGGGTTTGTCAGCAAATGGTTGGAAGGGCTCCATTCCGATCTGTTCATAGTCTGACCTATTCGAGTCGTCCACCTTAAAATACAGGACGTCATCTGCAAGTAACCCAAAAATGATACCTTCATAGTAAATACCTGCACCGCCAAACATCTTTTTAACGGTAACCCAACCCAACTGTTCAAGTTGGTCGACGACGTAATCTTTGAAACCTTCATTTACTGCCATCATTAACTCCCTCCACAAATTACGCGATTCAAAAGCCGACAGTATTTGAATAAAATTAAATTATCTCACCTATTCTTAATAATCAAAAACATTACTATTAACGAAAAGTACTTGTTGTTAACCCACTTAATGTTTTGAGTAATGTTACAGGTACTTCTTAAATCCTTGAACCAAATCCAAATCGTAGCCAACAGCCTTATAGAATTGATGTGCTTTCTTTCGATGACCTCCGGAAACGAACATAGTATAATAGCATTTTCTTTTTCGCCCAATTTCCTCTATTTTTTCCATGAGTCGGGTGCCGATTCCTCTTCCACGGCAAGCACTTTTAACTACAACATTTTCAATGACCATAAAAGGTTTGCACTTACCAACTAAATCCAGACAAATAATCCCCATCACTGATCCAACTACTGAGTTGTCCTCTTTGGCGATCAAGACTACATAGTTAGGATTTGCCTCCATCAATTTAAAATTCTCTTTCATTTTCGAAAGATCGGTTCGTTCGTCAAGCAGTTCTTCATAGAGTTGAGCCAATGATTCTAGGTCATCAGCCAATGCGATTTGTAAAGTAAACAATGCTCCGTCCCCCCTCCCTGGTAGGATGTATCTACGAATTTATCATTTCCAAAATAGCATTTTGGCTAACCTCATTTATACTACACCCCCCATTGCAATCTGATCAAATCAATTAAATAGAATCCTTTGATCCAAATTCATAGGATCTTCATATTTCTAAGTTATACTTGTCTTATATATTTTTGGAGGTGACAAAATTTCATGATTGGATTAGCTTTAGCACAATGTATTCAACAATGTGATGCAACTGGTCAACAATTAGCCGGCTGTATTTTGAAAATGTTAGGCATGTAACCAAGCGATGTTTATGTTTATAAGACAGTTGAACCAGATCATGGTTCAACTGTCTTATTATTTAAGCCTAAATAATTTTGATACTCATCCAAATTATTAATTTGAATTTGGGCAACAAAATAACAACTTATAATAAACTCTCCTTTTAGACATTATTCAAATTAATAATTCATAAATCCTTTGAAAATAAATAAGCTCTTTTTGTAAAACCAATTTTTTCATAAAATTTGTGTGCTTTTTCTCGTTGAAATCCCGAATCTAATTCAATCTTCTTACAACCTCTTAATTTTGCTTTATCAAATGCCTTTTTAAGCAACTCTGTTCCAATGCCCCGTCCTCTAAAGGAATCATCTATTATCATTGCATAAACATATGCAATATACCCTTCCTGCCAAAAATTATTGACTATCGCAAAAGAACAGAAACCAATAACTTTCCCGTTTTGCTCCACACAAAGTAACTCATCGCTATCCGATTGTATACCCCGAGAAAAAACAACCATTAAATCATTTATATTCAATTCTTTACCAGGCCAAAGTTGGTTAAAAAGTAATATCACATCATCAAAATCTTCAAGTTTTGAGTTTCTAATAATGATATCCATCTGCTCCCCCTAATGTTTTTTCAATGTTTAGCATAATTACAAATACGATCTTTCCTCATACATTACTGAAGATACCTCTTGACAATACTCCGGTACATATTTGACCTCAGCAAAATTTTTAGACACTAATTCAGTTTCTAGTATTTCGCCACTTTTCCTTCTGACTATCTTGTTTCTCCATATTTCATTTTTTCTGTAATATTTCTCGCCAATCTTAAGAAACTGATGGTCTTTTTCAAAAACATGATATGCAAAATCTAGATCCTGATCGACTCGTAATTCTCCTTCTAAACACTTATCTGAAAGCCAAAGTCTTAATTGGAAAGTGTAAGGAGTACAATTCCTGAACTGATAGTCTATATAGTTGTAAAAGACTGTTGCCCCACTTCCGAACGGCAAAACCCTTCTATGCATCGGGAAACGGATCAAAACTATGATGATAACGTTTCGTAACTATCAAAGGACTATGAATGACCAACCAATGGATTAAATTAGCGATTTGACAGATTCCTCCCCCAATACCAGGCTTTGCTTCTCCACCAGACAATAACATCCCAGGTAGATATCCCTTTCGCTTTGTAGTCAATCCTACTAATTTGCAGAAAGAGAATGTTTCACCAGGTTTTATGAGAATACCATCAATACGCTTTATTGCTATCGCAAGATTTTTGACCTTGTTATACTGCAACTGCATATCTGTGTCACCGAGTTTCCTTATCAGTACTGACTGATGCTTCTTAACTCTGTATGGTAATCTTTCAAGACTTTGTAATGAAGCAAACTTCTTATCCTCGAAACACCATCTTGAGTATCTTACTAATCTTCGAGACCAAACTGATAAGAAATATAATATTGGGTGCATCTCGCTTAACAGCCTACGTGCCATACTAGTACTTCTCCTAACAAGCCATTAAATTATTTCCCATAGATTATCCCTCGACGCAATGCGTTCTGGGAATTCCGACGCGCCATACTAATACTACCTTCATCTCGGCAAAGTATTGGGAATCCCATCGTAGGCGAAGTACGGCAACTTCGAATCTTTCTTTGGCCAATTTTCGTAGCTCAGGATAGCTCCAATCCCCTCTACTAACATTTTACATTATTCTACAACCATGTTATTATCACCTTCTAAATTGGTAAAATTGGGCATAATATATTGAACAACTATTTGGAAGGTGGTATGATATGGACAAGGAAGAAGATAAAGTTAGTAAGGAGGGGGAAGATATGTTATCTGCTTTGCAAGAACCTATCTATAAAACCTCTAAGATAGACAACTTAAAACAACGAGCAGAATTTAGAAAACAGAGACCCGATTTACGACACCAAGCAACAAAGAGCGAAGTGCAAAAATACAATGAACTTTTTAAAGATTTAGAAGAAGAAACATATAAAACGATCAAGTGATATAGGGAGAAAGTGTAGTGGCAGAGCTTCTTAGGGGAGAAGTATATTTTGTTAAATTCTCATATACTTTTGATCGAAGATATCCCGAAGGAAAGTCGAAATTCGTTTTAGTTCTTCAAGAAGGTGACTATTTTAAAGAATATGGAGTAGCATTCCTTAAGACCCACATGCCGGGGGTCTTTTCTCATTCTCCTACGAAACATCCATAATCACAATAATCACATGCAAAATTAAGACATTCGATACGGAGCGGTTGGCTAGACCTTACTCCGACGGGATCCTCCCCCGCTAGAACGTGCGACCTGCCAGGACGCACCGGAAATTCTCTGTTATACGGAGCCTCACGCCCTACGAAGCCAGAGCAGCCAAGGACGGCTGCGCCTCAAATATTACGTACTTAGCACTGGAAAGTATTTGAAGTGACATACTCCCACCACCTAAGAGGTGGGGGCTTCTTGGGACGTACCGACTAATGCCAATATAGTTACCAAGCTATCCCCGTTTGCCCAACGGTTCTTAGTGTATTAGGCTATACCCAATATCCGACAGCCTTCATTTTTAATGTTTATTGCGGCGTTTATATCTCGATCAAGTTCTGCACCACAGTGCTTACAACTCCAACTTCTATCGGCCAGTGTCAACTCCACATATAGGTTCTTGCAAACGTGGCATTGTTTACTGGATGGGAACCATTTATCGATCTTGACCAGCTGCTTACCTTGTTCTACCAGCTTATACGCCAAAAATGTTTTTAGTATCCCAAAGCCATTGTCATTCGTTGATTTTGCCAGATTTAAGCCTTGCGCCATACTTCTCATGTTTAAGTCTTCGATTGCAACAGCGGTATAGGCATTGACTATCTGCCTTGACAGCTTATGCAAAAAGTCCTTTCGTTGATTCGCTACCTTTTCATGAAGTTCAGCGACCTTTCGTCGTTGTTTGTTTCTGTTTTTACTCCCTTTCAGTCTCTTGGATAGTTTTCGTTGCTCTTTCTTTAGTTTTGCCTCCGCATTACGATAAAATCTGGGATAGTCGGCACTTCTTGCCTCACTATCGATGACCAACGACTTTGAGGAATAGTCCAAACCTAACGTTGACTCGACGGTTGCTGTTACTGGTTCTAGTTTTGCTTCAAACTCGACCAAGATCGCTATGTAGTATTTACCGGTTGGTGTTTGGCTGAGCGTGGCTGATTTAATGGTGGAATTTGGCGGTAATTGTCTGTGTAATTTAATTCGAACATCTTTCAATTTAGGCAACCGGATGGTTTTACTATCAATAAGCCGTATGCTTCCTTTTTGGTTATTCGTTGTGTAAGATAATCGATCCCTATGCTTTCGTTTGAAGTTTGGAAAACCTACAGACTTATTCCGGAAGAAATTTTTATAAGCGGTATTTAGATTGAGCTGGGCATTAGCAAGGGCCAGACTGTCCACTTCTTTTAACCACTCAAATTGGTTTTTGTAAGCAGCTGGTAGAGAATACTTCTGCTGCTTCAACGCTTCTTTGTCATCTTTATACTGCTCATAAATAGTTTTCCTGTTAGCAAGCATTTGATTATAAATGAATCGTACACAGCCAAAGGTTTTATTGATAAGGATCGCTTGTTCAGAACTGGGATAAAGGCGATATCTGAACGCTTTATTCATAACTTCTCACCTTGATTTTCGATGTAACGTCTAATAACTTCAATCGGTGCACCGCCCGTCGTTAGCAAGCAAAAACTTCTTGACCAAAAGTATTCTTTCCAGAGAGATTCACGTAATTGCTGATATTCTTTTTTAATCAACCGCGATGATGCACTTTTGTAGGCGTTAATAAATTTTGATAACTCACTGTTTGGATGGGCTTTGAACAGAATATGAACATGATCTCTATCCTGATTCCATTCTTGCAACGTGATATTGTAGTGGGGAGACACATACTCAAATATTTCTTTGAGCCTGTTAGAAATTACTTGATCGATTACGTTTCTACGGAATTTAATGACCAGAACAAGATGATAATACATAAGAAATACTGAATGATTATTATTATCTAATTCCATTGATTTATCACCGTCTATCTTGATTACTACTGATTATATTTTATCATACATAGAAGTAATTTATCAATACTTATTTGGAATAAAATGGCGACAATTCATCTCCCTCCTACGCACTCACTAGCGTGAGCAAGGTAGCTTAAAGGTGGGAGACTTCTTGTCGCACGTGGTTAAAAAATTAAAAGAAGAGGCTGTGCAGCCTCTCTAAATATCTTACGGATTTATTCGCTTTTGCCTTCCTTCAAACGGTCTATCAGGCCGATTAACATCAGAAGGTCTTTGTCGGGCAAACCGCGCATACCGTCAAGAGCTTTTTGAATCAGAATCGGTTCTGCCTCACTGTCATCGAAAAAGGCTTTCGGCGTGACATTCAGATACTCACAGATATACAAAAATTCTTCAATGGATGGCAAGGAACGCCCTGCGATAATGTTCTGTATATAGCTTCTGCTGTGCCCCAAGTCAAGGCTCATTTTATATTCCGAAACACCTTTTTTTAAGCGTAAATCCGTGATGCGCTTTCTGATAAACTCAACACCCAATATTCTCACCTCACTGTCATTAGATATCATTCTACACTTTTGACAGTGGTAATATTCACGCTATTGGAGGTTTATTATATTGAATTATGCCTCTCAAAGTGTTAATATATGCTAAAATGCACCTGTGGAGGCGGCAGATTGAATAAAAAGAAGCAGATAGTGGTGGAAAACGCCATCAAGGAAATCGCAAGACGTGACGGCGTTACCGTCGAATATGTAAAAACGCAAATGCAGATCGCTATGATGAACGGATTATGCAGAGCTGATCCAAAGGTGAAAACGTTTTGGGACAATATTCCGCGAGAAGGGTAAGATTCCCAGGCCGGAAGAACTAATAATACATACCGCCGAACTTGTTAAAAAGCGGAAGTCCCAAGAATAAATGAGGCCGAGAAGGGATTGATGGCCTTTGGTAATAAGAGACTGATGCTCCACGAACTTTCTTCATTTTGCATCAGTCCCTTCAACTAACCCGCCTGCACCTGGGCCCGCGGCCTTACAGTCTCTCCGCTATTTTCCCGATAAGCCCGCTTACCTCACTTTTATACTTTTCATGAGCTTCCGGGTCTGCCGGGGCTAACTTAGTCAGTTCCTTCAGCAACTCTTCGAATTCTTTAGCGATATTATTGTAGAGAAAGCTGACTTTGTTAGATGACAGCTTGATCTGAGCGGCTTTGATATCCTTTTGCAGGGCGACGATTTTCGTGGCTGAAGCCTCGCCCTCCTTGGCAACGTCCAGCTTCTCCTGTAAAGTCTTGATGGTTAACTCCTTAGTGTGGATTGCCGCTCGGAGACCTGAAGTCTGTTTTCTCAACTCGTCCCGCTCAGAGGTAATTTTCGTGACTGCGCCCTGGTTGGCGGTCAGAGTATTTTGCAGCTCCGCTTTCTCGTTAAGGGCCTGGTCCCTTTCCCTGACTGCCTCCTTAAGCTCCCGGGTCGACATGCCGTCCACATCATTCTCTACTATAAAGGACTCCCGTTCCTCCTCGGGAATTCCCAGGAGGATAATCGCCTGGGTGTAGCTCAAATTCGTAATCGATTCCGAATTTGAACTGTCCTGGTGGCCGACGGTGAGTTTGGCCCCATACTCTTCAAAGAGGCGCATGAGTTTATTGGCCGTGCTTTGGGAGTAACTCACCGAGTTCTCCAGCCACTTTCCCCATTCTCCATGATTGACCATGGATTTGGCCTCCGTCAGGCGCCGTCCGATCTCGACGGAGCTGTAAAGGAGCATTCTGCCGGTCTGATCTTTAATACTGTTAATTTCGGCCGCGATAATCTGCGGCGTCCGCTCGCTTATTGCCTTCGCCATGATTTTCGAGCTCCTCTGCTTATTCATAAGCTTTTCCGGAGGAAAAGCTCCCATAAGACAAGACAGATTTGAACAACCTTACTCATAGCCTATGTGTTCAAGCCCTCACTTGTGACAAAAATAAAGACAAGACTGTAAAGAGCCTAGGCACTTTGCAGTCTTGCCTTTATTTTGTCATAAATATCCTTAGACAAGAGTAACCCCAGCCGGACAAGGTGCATAAGATAAAAAGACAGACCAAGGCTTGGCCTGTCAAAATCCAAAACAAGGGGGGATTATCCATGCCTATTATTTCGTCAGGGGTGGAAACCGAGATGGTTGTCCGTTATCAGACCGGTACGACCGCCGAGGGTTCCCCGGTTATCCGGCAAAAAAGCTTTTCCGGGTTGAAAATGGACGTGTCCGATGAGGATCTTTATGAAGTTGCAACCACATTATTCAATTTGCTGGAATACCCGTTGGTATCCGTAACCCGGAATAACCGCTTTGACCTGGCTGTGGAATAGATCTTTGTTCAATCGATCATAAAGGAGAGGGGGGATTGGGGATGGCAAATACGCAGCAGAAAACCCTTCGGCTAACCTTTGCCACAACGCTGGGCAGCACATTTACGCTTACCCTGCCGGCGCCAAGGGCAGACCTGACCGCCGCGGAAGCTGAAGCCGCTATGGAACTGATTATTGCCAAAAATATGTTTGTCACGACCGGCGGTGAATTAGTCGGCAAAAGAGATATAAAAATCACGGATTCAACAACAACCGATTTGTATGATCCACCCCTGTTTTAAAGCCCCCAGAGGGGAAATGCCCCGCCTGCCGATGGCACTTGATTTTGCGGCCAAATGGCCGCTCTTATGGATAAAAACCAGGCCCGCTCAGATCATGGTAATTTAAAATTCGGAATCGATTCCGAATTTGAACAGAAACCAGGCGATGATCCTCCTGAGATAATGCTTAAAATATTCTTCTGCTTTTCTCCAGGTGGATATTGATCACCTCATTGATCTCTCCTACTGCTTGAAATGAGCCAACGTATATAACAACTCTTGTACAAAGTAATTAAGTTGACTCCTAAAACGTAACGAATCAGAATTCTACTCCCCGTCTCGCCATTATCTATTATTTGGAGTGTTAGCTTAAACACAGGCCTGGCTCAATGTATTTCCACAAACACTTTGTCACTATAAAAAGAACATGCACTTCTCAAACCCGCTCTACCAAGGCTTTCAGCTCAGCTTAAATGGCGATAGGTAAAGCTTTGATATTATCTCCACTTTTTCCCCCGCCCCGCACCGTGCATGATACTTTCGTAATCACACGGCGTTCCATCAATCTAAAACTACTTCCTTATATCACAATATTTCCTACTTTTAACCTGAATTTATTCACTTTGGCTATCTGCTTTTTAGATAGTTCAAGTTTCGCCAGTATTTGATGGATTGTCTCGGATTTAGTTGCATGTATCAATCTGTGAATATCAGGAGAAATTATGACTAGATTACGGTATTGATCTCCTCCACTAGCAATAATTGGAATGATATTATGGCAGTGGAAATCATTTACCTCTAATCTTTCGCCGAGAACCCCACACCTTCCATTTTGAGCAGAGAATAGGGATATTCGGTTATCATTATACTCAATACTTCGCTTTGTCACCGGATTTTTAGTGAGATGTATAAATTCGAAGTCTGATACACTTTCAATTTGTTTATGAATGTGTTTTCTCCCTTCTGGTGTGAACTTATTTACCTTTTTGGAGAAAGACATTGCATTTTTAGTTTTACATGCTGACATTGGAAATATGATAAGCCCCTTAATATATGTCTTTTGCTTTGCATATTCCTTGTACTTTTCCAAGTATATCTTGCTAGGAGAACCCTTATTAGTAGAAAGTGACTTCCACCTGATTTTAATATTCCTATCGAGATAATATCCGATTTTTGAGAAATCTTTGGTACAATGCGTGGCTATACGATAGTAATTTTGAGTACCAAGAACATAAGAATTGTAGAGACTTATATTCTTGGGGTTTGGATTCTTTTGGATTTTCTTGATTAGTGCTTTTCCTTTGGCCATTATTTTCACAATAGCAATAGGTTTAATATTTGAGTTAGCGACTCGTTTCATACCCTTAACAACCGCCTTGATCTTGAAACCAAGGAATTCAGATGACTTCTTTCTCAGATTTGTAATCTTCGACTTTTCTGGACTTATATCTAGATTTAATCTCTCTTTGAGCCAACGTTTAACTGCGATGAACATTCGTTCTGCGACTTCTCTAGTTGGGCACATGATTTTGAGGTCATCCGCGTACCTGATAATGTAGCATTCCTTGAGTTCCGATGATTTGCGTATTGCCTTTAGCTTACTTCTGTTATGAGAGTAGGGGGATGAAGTTTCAAAGCTTTCCCATTGGTCACTAATCCACCAATCTAGTTCATTCAGAACCACGTTTGAAAATAATGGTGAACAAATACCACCCTGGGGCACGCCTTCGCTTGGGATTCCTATTCCCTCAATTTCTGCCCTTAACATTGCCGATATAATACAAAGAAGGTTTTTGTCCCGAATTCCCATCGTCCACATCTGTTTAAGAAGTTTCCCATGGTCTACGTTGTCGTAAAAACCTTTTATATCAAGATCTACGACAAAATGTAGATGCTGTATATTAATCATTCTTTGCATTGTAGATAGGGCATGTTCCGTGCTTCTATTGGGTCTAAAGCCGAAACTATGATTATGAAACTTTGCTTCAAAGATTGGCTCGAGGATTTGAAGTATACATTGCTGGATCAGCCGATCGAACATAGCGGGAATTCCAAGAGGGCGCAATTTGCCATTGTCCTTTAAGATTTCTACTCGTCTGACCGATTGTGGTGCATAGCGCTTTAACCTTACTCTTACCATGGCAATAACCTGTTCATTGGTCATAGTTGAGATGTCCTTGATGGTTAAACCATCAGTGCCCTCTGTCTTACTTCCTGTATTTGCCTTGATGTTTCGATAGGCTAGGAGGATGTTGTTTTCTTCTACAATTTTTTCGTATAGTTTATTAAACTTTGCATCATCTAGACTTCTTTCGTACAATTCATCAAAGGTACTTTGTTGCCCATAATATTCGTTATGACGCAACTTGGCATTCGCGGCAGTGGTAGCCATAGTCGGCAACACCTCCTTTCGAGGTTAGCCTCTTTTAGTCTCACCAGAACCTATGGAGTGATTTTGTGATTGTAAGTTTTCATTTATAATAGATTGACTTGGGCCTATCCCTCCACCACTTGTTATCATGGTTTCATTGGTACTGTGGCCCTACTTTCACATTGATAAAGATAAGTTGCCTTATCACCGTTTCATAGAATATAAGTCCTTAACGTCCAATGCTTACCACGTTCCAACATCTTTATCTATGCATATACCTTTAGATTGTTCCTTTGGGTTTGTAGACTTGATGATGCCTTTAACATCATAAGGATTTTCATACTATATATTTTTACTTTTCCTCATCTACCAAGCTTTTGCTTGTACTAACATTTCTATTAGCCTAGTGATTCACCCGTACATTCGGAACTTTGTCAGTAGGTTTTGCCTACATTCTTACCATGGATATTTTATAGACTTCCGCGCTAAACCCGCACTGTTCACCTCTGAACAGGTTTCCAAAAGGTTTTTAATTCCAAAAGGGCAGGGTCACGCGACTTCACCGAGCTCTAGACGCTTCGACGCTTATACATATACACGCCCATCGGAGTATTAAAGGAGCCTTTTTAGGCGTTACCCTATCATTCGACTCATCAAGATGTTAGTTCTCTTTGTATTTCTACAAATGTCTAAACTTTTCATTTAGAAACGTGTCGCACATATAGCACTATTAAGCACTCCACGTGCCCTGACTCTGGGATATAAGTTTTCGCTTATCAAAAAGTGGTTAACTCATAAAAATAGCCCAGTCCTCGGAAGGAACATGGGCTTGATCGCTTAAAATCATTGTATGATATGCAATAATCCTTATCAATAAACCAATATATTTTTGAAGGTTAAAAGTCGGGTCTTAGAATCAAATTTGCTACCGATGATAAAATCTTCCCGTCAAAATAAACGAGGTCAGCTTCCGGATAATACCAGACCGCTTGAAATACAGTCGGCTGGAGAATCCCTCTGTCATTCTTCCTATAATCTTTTAATATGGCGGACCAGGGAATACTTTGCTTACTGCCGTCAAAGCCAGTAGCTGTCCGGTCATTGGTCCTGAATCCAATCATTTCCCCCGCTTCCATTTCTGTTTAGGGTTCGGTCCCGGTAATAAGCTGCTCAGAAGTCATGTTAAAGTCGGATTTTAAATAGGAATAAGGTTGGATAAACTAAAATCTAATTCTCGGTATGTCCGCTTCCTTAAGATTGTCTTCCCATGTCCAAAAATGGGCCTCCCCGTTCACAACCCGGAAAAGAATAAAGTTCGGGTCATCTGCTGTTTCAACTAGTCTGCCAACTTGCACCCTTTATTAAAATATTATCAGCTATGTCCCATTATTCTAACTCAAAAATTGATCATTCCGGCTTCGTACTCACTGCTGCCGGGATCTGAACCCATTTGCCCCACTTTTTATTCTCATCATAAACTACATAGGTATCGCTGATGATATCGGTCAAGGATTGCTTCCGGGGATGAAATGCGCAAACCAAATAGCCCAGGTAAGTGCCGAGCAACTGTGACATCGTTCTTCCGGCAACTTCCCGTATGACGACAGTAGACCAGTTGAGAAGGCAGCCGTCTTTGCTAACAACTTTAATTCCCATGATCATTTTCCCCAGCGTTTGTCCGAAATACATCGTCATTAAAACAAAATAAAAGCTTCCCCAGATGCCTGGAAAGAGTGAATTGATCAGTACAAATGATTTAATGGTTGTTGTTCCAAGGCCTGCCGGCCATAAAACCCGGAAAAAAATCTGACTGCTCATCGCAATGACTGCCAGATCGATGCTAAAGGCCCA